>CALDNY010000268.1 GCA_937914685.1 uncultured Kordiimonadaceae bacterium | reverse complement strand
TGATAAAGCGCTGTACCACCATCTGGTCATTCTCAAGAATAAGTTCACCGGGAATATTGGGATAATACATATGGCATGGGTTCGGTATATTACCGTCCATTCCTTCAGCACTGGCCATTCGATAATCTTTTTCAGCAGCACTTTGAGCATTCGCCGGCGTAATGCTTGCCTCTTCGTTCTCACTACATGATGACAAACTAACCGACGCAATGATTAGAGCTGTTGTTGACCAGAATTTATTTTTTAAGTTCATATGTTTTTTCCCTAGTTTGATATGATTAACTATGCAGTTTTTACGACTTCGACCTGTGGCAACACTTTTGTGTATAGCCATGTACCTATGCCAATAATCAACAGCGATAAAAATGGCTCTAACGGCCAAAATGGCAACCATAGGACAAGTTCCGCGGACCAAGATGGCCCTGTTAAAAAGCCATTAACGGCGGTGTACCAATAATCTGCTGTGAATGAAGCTAAAAGCCCCGTAACTATCAATGAACTGCCTATTGCCTTGAATAATAGCGGCGGGTTTGCCATAGGCGATTTCTTTTTCGACCTTTGCGCTCTCTGTTTACCCCAAGCAGCAATTCTAAGCACCATTGAAAGGAAACCAGCCCAATAGAAAATATAATCTAACACCCGTGGAACCGAGAATGGTTCGTGCGTCGGATAATAATAAAGGTTCCACCAATAAACACTGAACGCATACGACCAAAGAAAATATAGACCGCCTTTTTGCACCAGCTTCCACTGCATCGGTGTTACGTGTTTTCGTCCATAATTGAAAGAGGTCACAATCATCCCGAATAGGAAGATGTAACCAACGGTTCCTTCCAGTTCGTCACGTAAAAAATAAACTTCTTCGAAATAATAATCACGCTGAAAGGTTGACAGTATAAATATAAACATCCCCTGCCATGCCATCGCATTAGCAAAACACATTCCAAGGTATTTGCGGTTGCGAAGCCACCATTTGCTAAAGGGACTAGGAAATAATACTTGCACCGATGACGCTGCGGCGACAATGAATATAAACGGAATTGCGTAGCGTACTGAATAGGATATCATGTTCGCGGCTTCTTCACCGGAAGACATATCAGAATTCAGCATCTGCATAAATATATCGATTGAAATAGGAATAGAGATAAGAAAAAACAACCTCCAGCCATTAATATGTTTGCTTTTAAGTAGTTCTTTCAAATCAATTCTCACCTATTTAAAAAATTTGTGATCACATTATATACTAAGTTAATTTTTCATGATAGTATTTTATTAAATTGAATATTGAGAGCCAGAAAAACATGATGAATTACCTAAAAGAAAAAGCTAAATACATTCTAACAATTGCCTTTGCCCTAACACCCTGCATTGCATCAATGTATTTAATTTACTGGCTTGATATAAGCGAAACATGGATACCACAAACCCCACACCGTGATAAAATAACCATTGTCATACTGGGCTCAGGACTTGTACTTTCATTTTTCCTACAGACCTACATTTCCAAACGCAATCAAAAATAAGAGATATTTATTTATTACTTATGTTCAAAGTCCGGTACTTTACCCCGATGATCACAAAAGGTGTTTTATCAAGCCCCAGCATGTAAACGGCGGTGACAAACTAGTCCACTGAAGCGGCGATATTATATTGCTGCGG
>CALDNY010000267.1 GCA_937914685.1 uncultured Kordiimonadaceae bacterium | reverse complement strand
ACCAATAGTACATATGCCAGGAAACTAGCCACTATTACAAAGAATATTGCCCTTTATGCCTACACTCACAAAGCCCACATGGGGAACTTTGATATGGCGCAGTTTCCCGCTATAAATGAATGGTGTCAGCGGGTTGAATGTGAACTGGGATATATAGAAATGTACGATCATGACAAATAAAATCCACAAAGCCAGTTGCATGTGCGGCGATATTACCATCGAAGCAACAGGTGAGCCCAATTACGCCGAATATTGCCACTGTATCACCTGCCAAAAATCATCAGGGTCAAGTTTTATGGTTTGGGTTGTGTTTGATAAAGAGCGTGTGAAAGTGACTTCTGGTGAGATTAGCCTTTATCAATCAAGCGCAAAATTACAACGAGGGTTTTGTGGTAAATGCGGTTCAAACATGTCGATCCATACGGAAAAATGTTTTGATCTACCAATCGGTGTTCTCGAAAATCCCGATGACATTGAAATTACCCAACATATCTGGACAAAACGGGCTCTGAAACATGTAAAACTTGATGATGATTTACCAAAATATTCTGAATTTGCACCAGATTAGAAAAGATCCGCGATCTTATCATACTGATCAAGCATCCCCAAAGGGCCGATGGCACCGAGGCTTAAATTACTATTTTCAAGCAAACGTTTGCTAAAGTTCATCACGGCAGTAGCATCAACCTGATCAATTTTTGCAATGATTTCTTCGCGAGGAATATGGCGGCCAAAAATCATTTGTTGGCGCCCCAATTGTTCCATGCGACTGGTGGTATTTTCCATTGACATTAAAATGCCTGCTTTTATCTGAGCGACGGCGCGCGACACTTCTTGTTCACTTACATTGAAGGCCATTTTCTGCATCTGCTCCCCAACAACAGGAACAAGCTCTCTCACTTGGTCGGGGCCTGTCCCTGCATGAATAGCAAATGTACCGCCATCAACATAGGAAATCATATAAGAATATATTGAATAAACTAAGCCGCGTTTTTCGCGAATTTCCTGAAATAATCGCGACGACATCCCACCGCCAAAAATCATTGTCATCACTTGCGCGCTATAATAATCATCGTCATCAAATGCAATACCGTCAAAACCAAGTAATAAATTTACCTGTTCGAGGTCACGATTAATTCGGCTCTCTCCGCCTTGATATTTAGCGGTTTCTTTTTTATGATCACGCTTTAACTCTAAGCCACTAAAATGATCCTCTACCATTCGGACAAACAGATCATGATCTAAATTACCTGCGCCAACCACAGCCATTTGTTCTGCTTTATAATGATCAGCCATATAATTATTTAAATCTTCCCGACTAAAAGCATTAACCAAATCGCAGGTGCCTAAAATAGGACGCCCCATGGATTGATCCGGATAAGCTGCCGTCTGTAAAAGATCAAAAACCACATCATCAGGAGTATCTTCTGCTTGGCCAATTTCTTGAATGATCACGCCGCGTTCGCGCTCTAGCTCTTCTTGGTTAAAGGTCGAATTTTGCAAAATATCACTGAGAACATCAATGCCAAGTTCTAGGTCATCTTTGAGCAAGCGCGCATAATATGTTGTGTGTTCACGGGATGTATAGGCGTTAAGGTAACCACCAACATTTTCAATTTCTTCGGCAATATCAAGAGCGGTTCTTTTTTGGGTTCCTTTAAAAGCCATGTGCTCTAACATATGGGAGAGACCATTTTCAGCCGCGCTTTCAAAACGACTGCCCACATCGACCCAAGTGCCAACGCTTACCGTTTCCACATGAGGCAGCCTATCACTAATCACCTTGAGACCGTTATCAAGTGTTGTTACTTCTATGGTCATAAATTTTTCCGGATATAGGCTTTTAACGTTTCAAGATCATTGGGCAATATGTCAAATTTTTCTTGGCGTTCAAATAAATCAGCCATATGGGCTGGAAGCTCAGGATGAATGCCTGTGACTTCTTTTACGGCCTCTGGGAATTTAGCAGGATGGGCTGTGCTTAAAGAGACCATCGCTATTGATTTATCGCGCCAATTTTTACGGGCGGCATTTATACCGACCGCCGTATGAGGATCAATGACATGACCACCGCGCCTAAAGACATCATCAATGGTTTGTTTGGTTTGATCTTCGCTGACACGACTTGCATCAAAAATTGATTGAGCCAAATTTAAAGGCCCATCGGCAATATTAAACTGGCCTGATTGTTTTAAACCATCCATCAAGGCCCGCACTTGATCACCATCAGCGGCGTAAATATCAAAAAGAAGACGTTCAAAATTACTGGATACTTGAATATCCATGCTTGGGCTTATGGTAGGGATTGTTGTACCCACCTTATATTCGCCGCTTGTTAGTGTGCGCGTTAGAATATCATTAACATTGGTAGCGACGATCAGTTGCTCAATAGGAAGTCCCATTTGTTTTGCGATATAGCCGGCATAAACATCGCCAAAATTTCCTGTGGGTACGCTGAAAGAAGTTTTTCTATTGGGTGCGCCAAGGGCTACAGCAGAGGCAAAATAATAGACAACTTGCGCCATAACCCGGGCCCAGTTGATGCTATTTACCGCGGAAAGATTAATTTCATCACGAAACTGGTGATCATTAAACAATGCTTTAACCATCGCCTGACAATCATCAAAAGTGCCTTCAATAGCAATATTATAGACATTCTTTTCAATAACCGTTGTCATTTGTCTGCGCTGGACGTCTGAGACCCGATCAAGAGGATGAAGCATGAATATATCGGCACATTTACGGCCTTGTATACAATCAATAGCGGCCGAGCCTGTATCACCAGAGGTGGCGCCTACAATGGTTATTTTCTCATTTTTTTTTGTCAGCACATAATCAAATAAATGACCAAGAAGCTGCAAAGCCACATCCTTAAAGGCCAATGTAGGGCCGTGAAATAATTCTAATATCCATTCATTACTATTCAGCTGACCAAGGGGGGCAACCGCATCATGACGAAAACTTGAATAGGCTTTTTTAATCAGATCTTTAAAATCATTTTCTGGAATTTCAGGACACACATAAGGCGCCATCACTGTAAACGCAATGTCCTGATAAGATTGCCCTGCCATAGCGGCAATATCAT
>CALDNY010000266.1 GCA_937914685.1 uncultured Kordiimonadaceae bacterium | reverse complement strand
ATAGTATTATTTACATATGAAAGCACAATTTTTTCTTCCTTTGTCAATTAATCTAAGGTACGACATGGTTAAAGCAATGATACGGAATTTTTGCACAAGGGTTGATAATGGATTATAATAGCATATTTTCACAATCTTTAAAGAATATCAGTGACGAAGGTCGCTACCGCGTCTTTATGGATATTGAAAGAATAAAAGGCGATTTTCCAAATGCTATTTGGCACAATGAAGGCGAAGAAAAAAACATCATCGTCTGGTGCAGTAATGATTATCTTGGCATGGGCCAACATCCTGATGTGATCAGTGCCATGGAAGTGGCTCTTAAAAAAGTTGGGGCAGGTTCGGGCGGAACTCGTAATATTAGCGGCACAAACCATTATCATGTTCTTCTTGAAAGTGAACTGGCTGATCTTCATGCAAAGGAAGCGGGCCTTTTATTCACTTCTGGTTATATTTCAAACGAAGCCTCCATTTCTACATTGGCAAAATTACTACCCGGATGCATTATTTTTTCTGACGAATTAAACCATGCTTCAATGATTAAAGGGGTACTTGGCGCAGGTTGTGAGAAAAAAATCTTTAAACATAATGATGTAAAGCATCTTGAACGGCTTCTTAGTGAGGCGGATTCTGAGGTGCCTAAAATTATTTTATTCGAATCTGTTTATTCAATGGACGGTGATTTTTCACCGATCGAAGAATTCTGTGATCTTGCCGATAAATATCAATGCCTAACGTATATGGACGAAGTTCATGCAGTTGGTATGTATGGCCCGCGCGGCGGCGGTGTTGCTGAAAAACGCGGACTTATGGATCGTGTAGATATCATCGAAGGCACCCTTGGAAAAGCATTTGGCCTTATGGGCGGCTATATTACCGGAACAAAAAATATTATTGATTGTGTACGCAGTTTTGCCTCAGGCTTTATTTTTACCACTTCATTGTCCCCGGTCATTACTGCTGGTGCCCTTGCCAGCGTACGCCATTTGAAAAATTCAAACGTTGAACGCGAAGCTCATCAAGAACGTGCTGCTACGTTAAAACAAAAATTGCACGATGCTAACCTTCCTGTTATGCCGTCTGACAGCCATATTGTTCCTGTTCTTGTTGGTGACGCGGTTCTTTGCAAGCAAGCATCGGATATTTTGCTTAATGATTTTGGTATTTATGTCCAACCGATCAACTATCCGACTGTACCACGTGCAACCGAAAGATTGCGTTTCACGCCAAACCCGCTCCATACCAACGAAATGATGGACCATTTGGTAGAGGCGTTAACACATGTATGGCAAAAACTGGATATAGATAGATATTCCAGCGCCGCCTGAATAATGCAGAAGGAAATATCTCTGAATGAATGACAATAGCTTTATCATTGAATTCATCACCTTGGGAAATTCTGTTAAAGTTACAGTGGTTGATCCCCAAACAGGCAAAGAAGTCTCTATGGTTGGCCCTAGAACCGCATCTCAAGCAGAACTCAGCCGCGTCGCCGTTAACAAGATGCTCTATGTTTTGAAAAAAGAGCAAAAATAAACCAAAATCCTTGTGATTAAATAACTTGCTCTATATTCCCTTCTCCATTTCACCCTTTCCTTGAGGCGGATGTTTGATTAATATGATCTCAAACTAAAGGAGGGTTGGTTATGAAAAAAATATTTTTACTCGTTCTAATGTTAGCAGGATTAATGCCGATTTCGGCTATAGCGCAAATTAGGCCTTTTAAGGCACTAGATGTGTTTGAACTTGAATATGCGACCGATCCACAATTTATGGCAGACGCAAATTCAGTGATTTATGTGCGTAATTTTATGGATATTATGACCGACCGTAAACGGAGCAATCTTTGGCGGGTAGATGTGGACGGCACAAATCACCGGCCCGTAACCACGGGACTTAATAATAATAACAGTCCGCGTTTTTCACCCGATGGAACCATGCTGGCCTATTTATCTAATGCTAGCGGTAAAAGCCAGATTATGATCCATTTGCTAAAAACAGGTGAAACATATGCGGCGGCACAACTACAAAATGGTGTCGATAATATCACATGGTCACCAGACAGTCAGAGCATCGCCTTTAGTGCCTTTATTCCAGGCAAGCAAGATGTCTATGCGCCATTGCCACCGCGTCCAAAGGGGGCCGAGTGGGCTAAAGAGGCCATCGTTCTTGATAAAACACTATTCACTAATCACGGAAGTGAGCTTGGTAAGCTTGGTAATGATCATATTTTTATTGTCCCTAAAACTGGCGGTACCCCGCGTCAGATAACATCGGGCGATTTTAATCACCATTCAAACTTATCTTGGGATCAAAAAGGCAAACGGATATATTTTTCCGCGAACCGTAAAGAAAATCATATTGAAGAACCACAGGATAGCGAAATATACGGCGTTAATGTGCAAACGGGCGATATTATTCAACTTACTGACCGTTTTGGCATCGACACTGACCCTGTTGTTTCCCCAAACGGCAAGTGGATTGCCTACGCAGGCTTTGATGATAAGCGATCAGAATATCATAATGTCGAGCTTTATATTATGAAATTAGACGGTAGTGAAGGGCGTTCATTAACGAAAAACCTTGATATTAATGTCTCTGATATTAGCTGGGCCGACAATAGTCGTGATCTCTATTTTCGTTATAGCGATCACAGTGAAGGTAAAGTTTCTAAGATTAACTTAAACGGACAAGTAACTGATTTTACGAATAAAGTTGGTGGTACTTCTTTCGGTCGCCCTTACGGCGGTGGCGGTGATTACGCGTTAAGTGCAAAGGGTGATATCGCCTTTACCATGGGTTCAGTTTATGACCAATCCAATATATCTCTTGTTAATAAAAGTGGCGGTGGCGAAATTCAGCTTACGTCCTTAAATGATGATGTTCTTGGTCATCGGGATTTAGCCAAGGTGGAAGAAATTAATTATAAATCAAGTTATGATAATATTGATATTCAAGGTTGGTTGATGAAGCCTACCGGTTTCGATGCGACTAAAAAATATCCGCTTATATTAGAAATTCACGGCGGCCCGATCGCCAATTATGGGGCTTATTTTTCTTCTGAAATGCAGCTTATGGCCAGTGCGGGTTATATGGTGCTTTATGTTAATCAGCGCGGCAGTACCAGTTACGGCGAAGATTTTGCTAATCTATTACATCATAATTACCCAAATCATGATTTTGATGATGTGATGAGCGGGGTTGATCATGCTATTTCTCTTGGTAATGTGGACGAAGACCGCCTTTATATTGCGGGTGGTAGTAACGGTGGCATTCTTTCATCATGGGCAATCGGCAAGACGGACCGCTTTAAAGCGGCAGCGGTTATTAAGCCATTGACCAATTGGGTGACGGGGGTTTTAAATTCAGCGTTAGCAAGATTTAGTCTTAATTATGAATTTGCCAAACCACCATGGGAAGACCCTGAGGAATATTGGAAAAGATCACCATTGTCGCTGGTGGGTAATGTTAAAACTCCGACCATGTTGATGACAGGTGAACTAGACAGCACAACACCGATTGCGGAAAGTGAACAATATTATCAGGCCTTAAAAATGCGCGGTATTGAAGCCATATTAGTGCGTATTCCAGGATCAGGCCACGGTATTGCCAGCAGACCCAGTAATTTGATCACGAAAACCCAGCATACAATTAAATGGTTTGATGATCATAAGTGAATGTGAAAATGGGCGATGATTTCAAAGAACCAATCAAGAATCATTCATTGATCGAGAAAAATACCATATATTGTATTCCATCTATCAATTACATATGATATGTAGCGTTAAATTGTAAAATTAATCAACGTGGGGACGCTTTATGTCCAATGAAGTAATTGCAATAGCTAGTGATCATGGCGGCTTTGAATTAAAAGAAATTTTAAAAGCAAAATTAGAACAATTGGGTTTTGGCATTGTTG
>CALDNY010000265.1 GCA_937914685.1 uncultured Kordiimonadaceae bacterium | reverse complement strand
CTTTTGCATTAATTCTAAAAATTGACGGGCATAGGCCGATAAGCTTTCCACATATCTACGTTGTCCTTCGGCATAGATCGTATCAAAAGCAAGCGATGATTTACCCGAACCGCTCAGTCCAGTAATAACCACAAGTTTGTCCCGTGGAATATCCACATCAATGGATTTTAAATTATGCTCCCGTGCACCACGCACGGAAATTTCCGTTAGCATAAGCAGTCCCTTAAATAGATTTATATGTGCAATTTGAGGGTTTTTAAAAATAAGTCAAGTTCTTATTTTGTTCCTTATTGCATTTGGCTCATTCACCTTATTGCATTAGGCTCATTCAATGGCTATGGTGAGGTCTAATAGATTCGATTTTACATGAGGAAGATTAAGTTATGGCGGGCAGCGTTAATAAAGTTATTTTGATCGGCAATTTAGGCCGTGACCCAGAAGTGCGTAGCACACAAGCAGGAGCACCCGTGGTGCAATTAAGCATTGCCACCTCCGATACTTGGAAAGATAGGCAAACAGGCGAAAAAAAAGAGCGCACTGAATGGCATCGAGTTGTTATTTTTAATGAGCATCTTTGCAAGGTCGCGGAAAATTACCTTAAAAAAGGGTCTAAAATTTATGTGGAGGGTGCTTTACAAACCCGTAAATGGACCGATAAAGACGGTGTTGAAAAATACACAACAGAGGTTGTCTTACAAAAATTCAATGGCGAACTTACCATGCTTGATGGTCGCAACGATGGTGGCGGCGGCGGCGGTTATGGCGACGATAGCGGTGGTTCTGACGGCTTTAACCAAGATAGCAACCAAGGCGGCGGAGCATCTCCCGCCAGTAGCGGATCAGATTTCGACGATGATATCCCGTTTTAATCAGACCAATAATTACTTTAAAAGCCTCGTTTATGACGGGGCTTTTTTTTGCTCTTGGCTGGAAGTATATTTTGATATTGATATAATTATTTGAATATTATGGTTGATGGCGATAATTGTTGGTTTTTCATTTAGTTTATTTCTTGAACAATGATAATTTATACCAAGATAACTTCGGATTAAGCCCTTGTTTTATAATGGGTATTTTGTAATTTTACCACGTGTGAATTATTTTCAATAAAAAGCAATTTTTTCCCCACCATTTGCTTGCTATAAACCGCTATATTTTGTATAAATTAAGGGTCTGTTTTACCATTTATTGTGGAAAATCTGGCATAGGGTGAAAATTATAAATTAAAGTACTATAAAAGGGCCATATATTGACCGAAAATACTGTTGTTGAAACGCCAGATTCAAACATTTCCGCCATCACAATCGAAGAAGAAATGAAAGTCTCTTACCTTGATTACGCTATGAGCGTGATTGTATCACGGGCCTTACCTGATGTACGAGATGGTTTGAAACCAGTTCATCGGCGTATTTTATATGCTATGTATGAAAATAATTATGACTGGACTAAGCCTTACCGTAAATCGGCCCGTGTGGTCGGTGAAGTGATGGGTAAATACCATCCCCACGGCGATAGTGCTATTTATGATGCTATGGTTCGAATGGCTCAAGATTTTTCATTAAGATTACCGTTGATTGATGGTCAGGGTAACTTTGGCTCAATGGACGGTGATCGACCGGCGGCTATGCGTTATACGGAAGCACGAATGGCGAAAACGGCCAGCGGCCTGCTCGAAGATATTGATCAAGATACGGTCAATTTTCAGGCAAACTATGATGAATCCGAACATGAACCTACTGTTTTACCAGCGCGTTTTCCAAACTTGCTGGTCAATGGGGCGGGCGGTATTGCCGTTGGTATGGCGACCAATATTCCCCCTCATAACTTAGGCGAGGTTATTGATGCCTGTTGTGCCTATATTGATAATCCTGAAATTACCATAGAAGAACTTGTTGAAATTGTACCGGGTCCTGATTTCCCCACGGGCGGCTTGATTATGGGTAGTGCCGGGGCGAGAAGTGCAGAAATGACTGGCCGTGGCAGTGTCATTATGCGCGGACGCACCCATTTTGAAGAAATAAGACAAGGGCGCGAAGCGATTATTATTACCGAAGTGCCTTTTCAGGTTAATAAATCACGGATGATTGAGAATATCGCCGATTGTGTGCGCAGTAAGCGGATCGAGGGTATTTCTGATATTCGCGATGAAAGTGACCGTGATGGTGTTCGGGTGGTTGTTGAACTTAAACGCGATTCTGTTGCTGATGTGGTATTAAACCAGTTATTCCGCTATACGCCGCTACAAACTAGCTTTGGCGCCAATGTCTTGGCTCTTTGCGGCGGTCGTCCTCAAGTATTAAACCTTCATAATATCGTTGAACATTTTATTAACTTTCGTGAAGAAGTTATTACAAGGCGTACCAAATTTAAATTAACCAAAGCGCGCGACCGTGCTCATCTTTTAGTGGGACTTGTGATTGCGGTTAATAATCTTGATAAAATTGTTGCCATGATCCGTAAAGCTCCAAATCCGGCACAAGCGCGTGAAGATTTGCTGACCGAAGATTGGGACGCCGTTGATGTGGCGGCTTATATCGAACTTATCAATGAACCAGGCCGAATGATTGTTGACGGTAAATATAAGCTTTCCGATAAACAAGTACGCGCTATATTAGAGCTTCGTTTGCACCGTTTAACAGCACTTGGTCGTGATGATATTGGCGATGAATTAAAAGAAATTTCCATTAAAATCGAAGACTTTATTGATATTCTCATAAGTCGTGAACGTCTTTACAGCATCATGAGAGCTGAAATGGTCGCTTACAGAGACGAGTTTGCTACGCCAAGGCGTTCTGAATTTGCCGCTGATGCTTTTGGCTTTGAAGATGAAGACTTGATCCAACAAGAAGATATGGTGGTGACGGTAACAACGACGGGCTACATCAAACGGGTTGCCTTGGATACTTATCGTGCCCAGCGCCGTGGTGGTAAAGGCCGTAGCGGTATGACCACAAAAAAAGAAGATATTTTGAGCAATGTGTTTGTCTCCAATACCCATGTGCCGCTCTTATTCTTTAGTAATCTAGGTCAGGTTTATAAACTTAAAGTTTGGAAATTGCCGCTTGGCTCACCAACATCAAAAGGCAAAGCATTGATCAATCTGCTTCCTCTCCAACAAGGGGAAACTATTTCGACCATCTTGCCACTTCCTGAGGACGAAGAAAGTTGGGGAGATCTACATGCTATTTTTGCTACATCTAAAGGCAATGTGCGGCGTAATTTATTATCGGATTTCTCTAATGTGAGAGCCAATGGTAAAATTGCAATTCGTTTGTCGGAAGGGGATACCTTGGTTGGTGTTGCCGCTTGTAACGAAGAAGATGATGTGCTGATTGCGGCTAAAGGCGGTAAATGTATTCGCTTCCCTGCGACAAAAGTGCGGCTCTTTAAAGGACGTAATTCTGATGGTGTGCGCGGTATAAAACTCAGTGAAGCAGATCAAGTGGTTTCCATGTCGATCCTCCATCATATCAATATGGAACAAGAACAAAAAGTCGCTTATCTGAAATACGCATCGGCGAAAAGACGCGGCGAAGATCCTGATCAACCAGAAGGGATTACTGATGATCGTTTGGCAGAGATTGAACTACGTGAAGAATTTATTTTAAGTATTACTGTCAACGGCTATGGCAAGCGTACATCATCATTTGAATACCGGGTTACGGGGCGTGGTGGTAGTGGCATTATTAATATTGAAACTTCGGAGCGAAACGGTGATGTGATCGCAGCATTCCCGATTGATGTTCTGGACCAATTGATGATGGTGACTGATGCTGGCCGTTTGATTAGGGTCCCTGTTCATGATGTAAGAATTGCTGGACGAAATACCCAAGGGGTAACTTTATTTAAAGTGGGCGATGAAGAGCATATAGTTTCTGTTGACCGGATTCAAGAATCAGAGGAAGATGATGATAGCGAAAATGATGAAGATGTTGGTGATCAGGCGGACGCACCGCAAGTCAGTGTAGAAGAAACTTCTGAGACTTCTGAAATTGAAACTACTTCTGAGGATTAAGCAATGGCTGACCATAAAAGAATAGGTTTATATCCCGGCACGTTTGATCCCGTAACTCTTGGCCATTTGGATATTATATCACGCTGTGCACATTTGGTGGATCATCTGGTTCTTGGGGTATCGGTAAACCCATCGAAAAACCCGCTTTTTTCAATTGAAGAACGTATGGAAATGGTCAAACGTGAAACTGCCGATATTGCGAAAAATATAGATACAGTCATAGAAGTGCGTAGTTTTGACACTTTATTGATGAATTTTGTTGAAGAAATAGGGGCCTCTATCATTATTCGCGGTCTTCGTGCGGTTTCTGACTTTGAATATGAATTTCAAATGACAGCAATGAATTATCAACTGAATCCCGATGTTGAGACTGTATTTTTAATGGCTGATCCGTCTTTACAAGCCATTGCCTCTAAATTGGTCAAGGAAATCGCCTATTATGACGGCGATATTAGCAAATTTGTCACAACAACGGTACGTGAAGATGTATTGGCTAAACTTGATAAAGTAAAATAATTAAATATTTAGGATGAATTTATGAAAATCAGCTTTAAGCAGATTCTGGCCTTTTTAATAATGAGCTTTATTCCGATGGTATCGGTGGCTCAGGATAATGAATTGGATTTAGAGAATACGCTCTATTTAGAATTGAAAGATGGCCGTGTGGTAATCAAAATGTATCCGGAATTAGCGCCAAACCATGTGGCGAGAATTAAAGAGCTAACCCGGCAAAAATTTTATGACGGTCTTGTTTTTCACCGTGTATTAGAAGGGTTTATGGCCCAAACAGGTGACCCTGATGGAAATGGAAGTGGTGGATCTGGCAAAAATATTGATGCTGAATTCTCGGATACTCCCCATTATAAAGGCATGGTATCCATGGCCCGTTCAGACAGTGTAAATAGCGCCGATAGCCAGTGGTTTATCTGCCTTGGCTATTCACCACATCTTGATGGCATATATACATTATGGGGCGAAGTGGTATCGGGAATGAAATATGTGGATAAAATTAAAAAGGGTGTAGTGCCCGAACTCACCGACCCCGATAAAATCATAACATTGCGGGTGGCCGCAGACGTTGAAAAAGATACTAAAAAATAAACATAAGGATTTAGAATGAATTTAGAAAACACACTTTACTTAGACCTAGAAGCGGGTCGAGTTATCATCGAATTATATGATGATGTTGCCCCCAATCATGTGGCGCGCATTAAAGAATTAGCCCGTAGCAATTTTTATGATGGGCTTATTTTTCACCGCGTCATAGATGGCTTTATGGCACAGGGTGGTGATCCTGATGGTACAGGAATGGGCGGTTCAGGACAAAAACTTGATGCGGAATTTTCCGACAAACCCCATCAACGTGGCGCGGTATCAATGGCCCGTTCCCAAGACCCCAATAGTGGTGATAGTCAATTTTTCATCTGTTTTGGTGATGCGGGCTTTTTAGACGGGCAATATACGGTTTGGGGGCAAGTAAGCGAAGGTATGGATTTCGTTGACGGGCTAAAACGTGGCGAAGGTATGGATTTTTCCGCGAACGGAGAACCTGATAAAATCGTCAAAATGCAAGTTGGCGCAGATGCTGAATAAGATTTTTCTATATGAAGGTTGATCTTTTTGATTTTAATCTTCCTAAAGAGCTGATCGCTCTGCGCCCCGCCACAAAACGTGACGGGGCGCGTTTGCTTGTGGTTAAAGATCAATCACTACAGGATAATCAAGTGCTAGATTTAACGGATTATCTAACGGCGGGTGATGTGATGATTTTTAATGATACGCGGGTTATTCCTGCGCGTCTTAAAGGAATGCGCCGCACTGCCAAGATGGAAATCACCCTGCATATGAATATGCAGGACGGTATATGGAAAGCATTTGCAAAGCCTGCTAAGAAATTAAAACAAAATGATGTGATTAATTTTAACGGTGGCCTTGAGGCGACTGTCCTTGATAAGGGGGAGGCAGGGGAAGTGACCCTTGGCTTTAATCATAGTGGTGATCAATTAAGAAAAGCGCTTAATGAAGCGGGTATTATGCCTTTGCCGCCTTATATCGCCTCACAAAGAGCGGTGGACGCGCGCGATGATCAGGATTATCAAACCATATATAGCAAGCATGACGGTGCGGTGGCAGCGCCCACAGCAGGACTACATTTTAGCGAACAATTGTTAAAGTCCATAGATGATATAGGAGTAAAGCGCGCCTTTGTCACATTGCATGTGGGGGCGGGAACATTTTTGCCCGTCAAAGTCGATGATACGGATCAGCATAAAATGCATAGCGAATGGGGCGAGGTGAGCGCCGAGATTGCCGAGTTGGTTAATCAAACTCACAAAAAGGGTCATAAAGTGATCAGTGTTGGCACAACGTCGTTACGTTTATTAGAATCGGCCACAGATGAAAATGGTAATATTTCAGCATTTAAAGGGTCAACAGATATTTTTATAACCCCTGGGTATAAATTCCGTTGTGTTGATATGTTGATGACCAATTTTCATTTACCAAAGTCAACATTATTTATGTTGGTTAGTGCCTTTGCAGGATTTGAAAATATGAAGGCGGCCTATCAACATGCTATCAATAAGAACTACCGTTTTTATTCATATGGTGATAGTAGTCTGCTTTATCTTAAGGACTTGATTTGAGCAATTTTTCATATTCGATAACCGCAACCGATGGCAACGCTCGAACCGGCATTATCAATACGGTTCGTGGTGAGATTAGAACGCCGGCCTTTATGCCCGTTGGTACGGCGGCAACCGTTAAAGCCATGAAGCCTGAAACTGTTCGCGAAACGGGGGCGGATATAGTGTTGGGCAATACATATCATTTAATGTTGCGACCAACCGCAGAACGCATCGCCTCCCTTGGCGGACTTCATAAATTTATGAATTGGCACAGACCTATTTTAACTGATTCGGGTGGTTTTCAAGTAATGTCATTAGCGAAACTTCGAAAAATCACCGAACAAGGGGTTTCTTTTCAGTCTCATATTGACGGCAGTAAGCATATGCTCTCCCCTGAGCGCAGTATGGAAATTCAAAGATTGCTAGGGGCCAATATCGTCATGGCCTTTGATGAATGTACCCCTTATCCTGCCACACAGAAACAAACCGAAGAAAGCATGTTATTGTCCATGAGATGGGCTCAGCGTTCTTATGATGGATTTCATGACGGTTCTGAGCATGCGCAACAAAATGCTCTGTTTGGCATTGTGCAAGGCGGTGTTTATGAAAAATTACGACATCATTCTATTCAAGCCTTAAAGGAGATTGATTTTCAAGGCTATGCTATTGGCGGTCTTGCCGTGGGCGAAGGCCAAGAACTGATGTTTGAGGTGTTAGACTTTACCATGGCGCAAATGCCTATCAGTAAACCACGTTATTTAATGGGTGTTGGTAAGCCAGATGATATTGTTGGCGCGGTGGTGCGTGGTATTGATATGTTTGATTGCGTGCTGCCGTCGCGCTCAGGGCGCACGGGCCAAGCTTTTACCCGTCGCGGTACGGTCAATATGAAAAATAACCGCCATATTGATGATCCGCGCCCGCTTGATAGTGAATGTTCCTGTTCGGCCTGTCAAAATTATAGCCGTGCTTATATAGCCCATTTAATTCGTAGCGGCGAAATTTTAGGGCTTATGTTAATGACCGAACATAATTTAACCTATTATCAGGATTTAATGGCGGGATTGCGCGATGCTATTTCACAAAAAAAACTGTCAAAATTTGTTGAAAATTTCCATGAAATGCGCCAACAAGGCGACATTGAACCGCTAGGCGTAAAATAATGCAAAAAAGTGGTAAATTACTATTGACCATTCAAGTTCATGGCCTTATGTTCCGCTCACCTCTTGTTGAGGGCCCGTAGCTCAGTTGGTAGAGCGGCTGACTTTTAATCAGTAGGTCACAGGTTCGAACCCTGTCGGGCTCACCATAAAAACCCCATATCTTTTTGATGTTGGGGTTTTTTTGTGGGTTTTTCGATTTGTCACGAATATTTCACTATCGCTTAATTGATAGTTCGACTACAATTTTCTTAAAGTTACAATCAAAAAGGAAAACTTCTATGCGCTTCATTATAGTGATGGTCACACTTATACTCTGTTCTTGTGGACTAACTGAAAATAACAGTCCAAAAAATATTATTTTACTGATTGGTGATGGTATGGGTGAGGCGGAAATCGCCTTAACTCGCGCTTATGAATATGATGGTGATCCTGATTTATTTGTTGATTCTATGCAAAATCGCGGATCGGTTATTGTCAAACAGCTTAGAGAAAAAGACCCTAGTAAATTCCAGTTTACTGGCGAATCTGCGGGGGGAGCGACAACCATAGCCACAGGGCAAAGAACCAGTGATGGTAGGATTTCAACGACGGCAAAATACGGCGTTGCCCTTAAAACCATATTGGAGGAGGCAATAGAAAAAGGCTTTAAAACAGGTCTTGTCACCACAGCCATTATAACCGATGCCACACCAGCAGCCTTTGCCGCTCATGCGACAAACCGTTACTGTTTTATGAGAGGTGATGCCATATGTGGCGAGGATACGCCCATCATTGAACAAATGCTAAATCATAATGTTGATGTAATGATCGGCGGAGGTTTGGAACTTTTAAAGGCAAAAGATCAAAATGGTAGACTGATTAGCCAAATGGCAACCGATTTGGGGTATCAAGTCATTACAGAACGCGAAACGTTACTTAATCTTCCTAAAGGCACTAAAACTTTAGGAATATTCGCAGAACATCATATGCCAACCGAATGGCAGGGTTATCAGGGGCGTTCGGCACAAGTAGTACCGCTTGGCGATGATGGCAGAATTCTTTATCCAAAGGCACAAAGATGTGAGATTAACCCAGAACATCAGGGCATACCCAGCTTAGAAGAAATGACTGTAACTGCTTTAAATACGGTCACATCAGATCAGGGGCCGGGTTTCTTTTTGATGATCGAGGGGGCGTTAATTGACAAACAAGCTCATATTGCAAAACCATGTGGAACCATTGGTGCGATGTTGGCTTTTGATCGTAGCGTTAAAATAGCGATGGATTATGCTAAAAAACACGGCAATACGGCGGTGATTGTAACGGCAGATCATGGGACTTCTACCCAAGTTATTTACAGACCTGAAGTTAAAGATGATCAATTAGACCATGATAATATGCCAGGAAAGTATGAAGCGTTGCTCTCTAGAAACGGCAGTATAGTAAATGCCTATTATGGTACAAATAATGCTGATGACCAATCACATACGGGCGTTAATGTGCCGATATATTCATACGGTTTTGCCAAAGATGTTCCGATTACAGGGCTGATTGAACAAAGTGATATTTACGCAGTTATGAAAAACTTTCTGTTTAATTAAGGATTATTCTCTATGCGTTGTTTAACTTTGATTGCCTTGTTGTTACTCGTCTCTTGTGGACAAAGCGAAAATCCTGCTCCTAAAAATGTTATCTTGCTTATTGGTGATGGTATGGGCGATGCAGAAATATCACTGGCTCGTAATTATCAGTTTGATGGGGGGGACGGCCTTTTTATTGATACGATGGATTTACGAGGCTCGGTGGTGGTTAATGCACTTCGCGATAGTGATCCCAACACATTGGCCTTTGTTGGCGACAGTGCCAGTGGCGGGACGGTTCTTGCCACGGGCAAACGTACGGCGGTTAGACGAATTTCTACAACAGCAAAAGAAGGACTTCCCCTTAAAACTATTGCGGAAGAGGCCAAAGAAAAAGGCATTAATGTGGGGCTTGTGACAACGGCGGTTATTACGGACGCGACACCCGCCACTTTTGGCGCCCATGTTAATAATCGTTATTGTATGAAACCGGGTGACAAGACCTGCGGTAATGATCGATCAATCATTGAACAAATGTTGGATTTAGAAATTGATGTTATGCTTGGTGGTGGTGATTTATTATTACCTGCTATTAATAATGGCAAAACCGTTGAACAAATGGCCAAGGATAAAGGTTATAAAATCATTAGAAACCGCGAAGAATTACTGAGCTTTAATGATAAGGAGAGTAAAGTTTGGGGTATTTTTTCCGCGTATAACATGCCCGTCGAATGGCAAAATTATAATGGTACTAAAGCGCAAAAATTAGCCCTAAATGAAAAAAACAAAATCATCTTTCCCACGGCCCAACCTTGTCGTGAAAATCCAAATCATAAGACTATGCCCACATTAGAGCAAATGGCTTTAACGGCTTTAAAGAGACTAAGTTCTAACAGTGATAAGGGCTTTTTTCTTATGATCGAAGGTGCGTCAATTGATAAACAAGCCCATATGGCAATGGCTTGCGGTGTTATTGGTGAGATGCTTAGTTTTGACAATACTGTTAAAATGGCCGTTGATTTTGCCAAAAAGCAAGGCAATACCCTTGTCATTGTGACCGCAGATCACGGCGGGCCAAGCCAAAATATCCATAGTCCTTATTATGAAAACTATGACCGAAGTGCGGAACAAATCCCCGGACTTTATGAATTTCTTCGTAGCAAAGGTGGTAATGAATTATCGGTATATTATGCGACTAATAATATAACTGATCAGGCTCATACCGGAATTAATGTTCCAATATATTCATATGGATTAAAAGACGATAACACGCTTCGCGGCACCATAAAACAGACCCAAATTAAGGGTGTGATGGCTAAATATCTTTTTCAATGATTATTTTTTTAAAACTAAAGGCTTGTGATTTTCATCAAGAGCAACAAAGACAAAATCGCCCTCAGTGACCATAATTTCATTTTCATGACCTCGCCTGACTACGGTCACTTCAATATGAATAGTGATCGAAGTACGTCCAGTTTTTGTTATATCTGTATAGACACTAAGCCAATCGCCAATATTAACGGGAGCATGGAATTTCATAGCATTGACTGCCACAGTGGCAACAGGACCACTAGCATAGCGAATAGCTTCAATACCGCCAGCCATGTCCATTTGTGATAAAATCCAACCGCCAAAAATATGACCGTTTGAATTGATATTAGAATGGGTAGGCAAGGTGCGAATAGTTGGTTGACGCTGATAAATTTCTTCCATGATCTTTTTGTCTCACATTAAAAATAATATTAAAGTGATTATGCATTGTTCATGGGTAAAATTCGAGAGGTTTATTTAGACAGATAAGCGAAAGATTTTCTTTTGATGAATTTTGGAATTTCAGAGGCAGGTAAGGATTTGGAAAATAGAAAACCTTGGCCATAATGACATCCCAGTTTTTTTAATTTTTTATATTGTTGTTTTGTCTCTATTCCTTCGGCGACAACAGTCATACCAAGGGAATTGGCTAAATTAATAATGACTTTGATAATGTTGAAACCATCATCGTTTTTATCCAATTTAGAGACAAAGGAACGATCAATTTTCAAAGTATCAGCAGGAATACGACTTAAATAGCTTAAAGATGAATATCCAGTTCCAAAATCATCAACCGCCAGTGAAAGGCCGAGTGTTTTTAAATCCAGCAGAATATTTCGGGCAATATCCGAATTTTCCATGAGCGTCGATTCGGTCAATTCCAATTTCAAATTTTTACCATCAAGGCCGCTTTTAGCCAAAGCATCACGGGTTATAGCCGCTATGTTACCTGTGATTATATGAGTACTTGATACATTGACTGCCATAAATAAATTAGAGGCAAATGGGTCATTATCTATCCAGCTCTGTAATTGCATGCAGGCTTCATTTAAGGCCCATTCTCCAAGCTGAATAATCAATCCGGCTTCTTCGGCAAGAGTGATAAATTCTACTGGTGAAATAGTACCGCGCTTTGAGTTATGCCATCTTGCAAGTGCTTCGAAGCCTACGCTCAATCCTGTTTGTAAATTAATAATCGGTTGATAATGAAGCTCAAGAGCGTTGGCATTTAAGGCTTCTCTAAATTCTGATTCAAGGCGGAATTCAGTGACAGCCTGGGTTTTTAATTCTTGATTAAAGATAATTGTTTGATTTGTGCTCAGAGGTTTGTTTTTTTTCATAGCCAAGTGAGCATCTTGCAATAATTGCTCTACCTTGTTGATGTTGGCAACGCCTGAGGCGATGCCAATGGATGCTGATACGCGAACATCACTATCGTGAAGTAATATTTTTGTCGAAAAATCATGATGAATGGATTGCGCTAGTTTTGATGCTTCTTGTTTTACATTATCAAAGTGGTCTTCTGATAAAAATATGACAAATTTATCATTTGAAAACCGGGCTAGGAAAGCATTTTCATGTAAATTATTTTCAATTTGATGGGCGGCGGCTTTTAAAACTTTATCACCAAACTCATAGCCGTAGCTTTCATTAATACGTTGAAGTTTTCTAATATTAATGAATAAAACTGCCGTATCTTTGTCTAATTCCCGATCATAGGTTGTTGAATTGAGAGACTTTGCATTGAAACTCATTTCCAGCATTTCAAATAATTTGAAGCGGTTAGGTAATCCCGTCAACTCATCGAAATAATTTTGTTTTTTTACTTCGACTTCCAATTCATTACTATCGTTATAATCTGATGTTATCAGCGTTAGTTGTTTGATATGTCCCTGTTTGTTATTAAGAGGGATAATTTTGCAAAGAATAGAATGAATGACATCATCTTTTAAGAGTTTCCAGATAAAGGCATGGGATTTTTTTTGCTTAATTGCCTTGGTAAGTTGCTCCTGCAATTGATTTTCAAGCTCGTTATCGCCCCAAAATATTTCAGAAACTTTTTTGCCGATGGCATGGGTGTCATTGGTATTAATGTTTTTAAGAAATATTTTATTAGCTGATAAAAGTCGGAATATAGTCTTATCTTCTACATTTAACATAGCAATGCCGTCACTGATCGGACGAGTAATATCAAAAGATTCACTGCGACTTGAAAGAGTAGGTTTTTTGTTTCTAAATAGAAACGGGGTCGCATTAGAAGGACTTATCATCTATTTTTAGCCTTGTTTTCATTCGTCTCTATCAATTGTAGAGATACTCTTGAACTGTTGGCTGCTAGAATGATCTAATTAAGTAAAAATTTAGTAAAATTCTATAGCGATAAGTGAAGTAAATAAATTTTCATCATCAAATTATTTTATATTTAATTTTTAAGAACATCCATTGGTCGATCCGCAAGTGTCACATTTAAGGCAAGTACCATTTCTAACCATAGTAAAATTGCCACATTCGCCGCAAGCATCACCCTCATAACCCTTCATTTTGGCTTCCATAATTTGGCTTTTTCGGCTGTGTTGTTCAATGATTGTCGTGTTGGTCATTGTTTGGGCGCCGACAGCTATTTTATCTTGATCTGCCACTAATAAAGATTGTGTTTGCTTAACGTTTTCTATGGTTTGGGTGGTTTCTTGTTTGAGAACATATAAATTGCTTTTGCGGACATATCCGGTGCTGGTTAATCCTATCACACGGTTTAAGGCTGTATCACTTTTGGCAATAAATTCTTTGGAGCCAATTTCCTCGCCGCCGGATCCCAATGTATCGGGCATAAGATCTTCGGGTACCACATGGGCAAGATCGGTGCGGCCAAGATAAGAGATGGCAAGCTCGCGAAATATATAATCAAGGACTGAGGTGGCCATTTTAATAGCATCATTGCCCGTTACTTGGCCCGATGGCTCAAAACGCGTGAAGGTAAAGGCATCGACATATTCGTCGAGCGGCACACCGTACTGCAAGCCAATGGATAAGGCGATTGCGAAATTATTCATCAGGCTTCTAAAGGCCGCACCTTCTTTATGCATATCAATGAAAATTTCACCTAAAGTACCATCATCATATTCACCGCTTCTTAAATAAACTTTATGCCCGCCGACACTTGCCTTTTGTGTGTATCCTTTGCGTCTTGTCGGTAATTTCCGTCTTGCGGCAATATTTTTTTCAATGGCACGATCAATGATATCCGCCGTCACTGCTTCGGTTTTTTCTAGCAATGTTAATTCTTCTTCTTCAAGCATAACCGCGCTGAGGGGTTGGCTTAATTTTGAAGCATCGCGGTAAAGAGCGTTTGCTTTAAGGCCAAGTTTCCAAGAAAGACGGTAGGCTTCTTTACAATCTTCGATGGTGGCTGAGCTTGGCATATTGATGGTTTTTGAAATTGCCCCACTAATGAAAGGCTGAGCCGCCGCCATCATATAGATATGGCTATTGGCCGCTAGAAATCTTTTTCCTATTTTGCCGCACGGATTGGCACAGTCAAAAATTGGTAAATGTTGGTCTTTCAAATGAGGCGCGCCCTCTAAGGTAAATGTGCCGACACAATATTGATTTGCTTGGGAAATTTGCGCTTTTGTAAAACCTAATTCAAGGAGCATATTAAAATTGGGATCGCTTAGTTTCTCGGGGCTAAAATCAAGAACGTTTTTGCAAAAATCCTCACCAAGTGTCCAACGATTAAAGGCAAAACTAATATCAAAAGCCGTTTCAATGGCCCCATCGAGAAGATCAAGTTGGATTTTGGCAAATCCTTTGGCCTTTAAGGTATTATGATTAATGTGTGGGGCCTCTTTTAAACTGCCAAAACCGACGGCATAGGATGATATTTCGTCAATTTGCTTTGGTGTATAACCTAATGATTTTAAGGCTTTTGGTACCATACGGTTGATAATTTTAAAATAACCTCCGCCGGCAAGTTTTTTAAATTTAACCAATGCAAAATCAGGTTCAATACCCGTGGTATCACAGTCCATGACAAGACCAATAGTGCCAGTTGGCGCGATCACTGTGGTTTGAGCATTTCTAAAACCAAATTTTTTGCCAATGGCAAGGGCCATATCCCAAGCACGTCCAGCGGCGGTTGCCACATCAAGGAACGGGCAATTTGTCAAATCAAGGGGAGCGGGAATGATATTAAGCCCTTGATAATCAACCTTACCCCATGCGGCAGTGCGATGATTTTCAATGACCTTTAACATGGGTACTTTATTTTCTTGATATTTTTCAAAGGGGCCAAGTTCTGCGGCCATTTGGGCGGAGGTTCGGTAACTGACCCCGGTCATAAGCGCACTGATACTACCGCATAAGGCACGGCCTTCGTCACTGTCATATGAATATCCGCACGACATAATAAGCGCACCGATATTGGCAAAACCCAATCCCAATGTGCGAAAATCATAGCTTCGTCTGGCAATTTCTTTCGATGGAAATTGTGCCATCATCACAGCGATTTCAAGAACAATAGTCCAAAGTCGTGTTGCATGTTCAAAAGAAGCCACATCGAATTCTTCACTGTCATTTCTAAATTTCATTAAATTTAAAGAGGCTAGATTACACGCGGTATCATCAAGAAACATATATTCCGAGCAGGGGTTAGAGGCGCGAATTTCTCCGGAATTAGAGCAGGTATGCCAATCATTAATGGTACTGTGAAATTGAAGTCCAGGATCTGCACATTGCCACGCACTATTGCCAATATCGTCCCAAAGGTCACGAGCCTTAACGGTTTTGGCAATTTTTCCGTCGGTACGTCTTGTTAAATTCCAATCTCCATCATCATCAACAGCCTTCATAAAGTCGTCATTGACACGCACGGTGTTATTTGAATTTTGCCCTGAAACCGTAAGGTAGGCATCAGAATCCCAATCCGTATCATAGGTTTGAAATTCAATATTATTAAAACCTTGTTTGGCAAATCCAATGATTCTCAAAATGGTGTTTTCTGGCACCATATCGTCGCGAGCATTAAGAACTGCCTTTTTTAATATTTCATTGTTTCTGGGATCATAAGCATCTTTTTTATCAATTTGTGGATCATTACAAGCCTTGATAATTTCTTTATAATGTTTTTCAGTTATTTTTGATCCGGTGACAAGGGCGGAAACCTTTTGTTCTTCGATCACTTTCCAATTAATAAACTCTTCAATATCAGGATGATCAATATCGACAATGACCATTTTGGCAGCGCGTCTCGTTGTACCGCCAGATTTAATAGCGCCCGCAGACTTGTCACCAATTTTAAGAAAGCTCATAAGCCCAGAGGAGGACCCACCACCAGAAAGAGTTTCGCCGTGGCTACGGATTGTGGAAAAATTGCTGCCTGTTCCTGAGCCATATTTAAATAACCGCGCTTCACGGGTCCATAAATCCATAATGCCGCCGTCCCCAACCAAGCTATCGCTGACCCCTTGGATAAAGCAGGCGTGTGGTTGCGGATGTTCATAAGCACTTGTGGATTTTGTCAGTTTTTTGGTTAAATAATCAACGTAAAAATGACCTTGTGATGGTCCATCTATACCGTAAGCCCAATGCAGACCCGTGTTAAACCATTGCGGTGAATTTGGGGCGCACATTTGTGCCGCTAACATATGACAAAGCTCATCATAAAAGGATTGGGCGTCACTTTCATTGTCAAAATATCCGCCCTTAAAGCCCCAATATGTCCATGTTCCAGCAAGGCGGTCGAAAACTTGCTTTGCACTTTTTTCGGGGCCGTAGCGTTGATCCTCAGGTAGTTTTCCCAAGGCCTCTAAATCAGCTTCATGACGCCAAAGCCATTTTGGGATATTATCTTCTGGGACTGCTTTAAGGCAGGCAGGCACACCGGCTTTACGAAAATATTTCTGGGCGATAATGTCTGATGCCACTTGGCTCCAGTTTTGGGGCACTTCAAAATCATTCAATCCAAAGATTACGGTACCATCAGGATTTCTAATCTCACTATTAGCTTTGCGAAAATCAATCTTTTGATAGGGGCTATCTGATGCGTTAGTATAGAGTCTTTGAATTTTCATTTTGTTTCCTCAGTGCTTTAAAAGATTAATTGAATTTCTTTTAAAAAAATCATTAATTTTTTTTGTTTTATTCTTTATTTAACATTTTGATTCTGTGAAAATAGTAACTGAATAATCATCATCTATAAAGGAGTTTTTTTAATATATTTTGTGTTTAAATTATGCATTTAATCTATATGTTGTGTTTAATGCGGATGGGATAGAATTAAAAAACATACAGAGATTGTAAAGAATAGGCTAACGAGTTGAAGACAATATAATATTTTTTTGATTGCTAAAACATTGCTAAAATGATGCCTTAAAATGGA
>CALDNY010000264.1 GCA_937914685.1 uncultured Kordiimonadaceae bacterium | reverse complement strand
GATGTCCATTAGTAAAATGAGCGGATTACAATTATTACAATCAATGATCGCTGATGAATTGCCACACCCTGCTATGGCGGATACGATCCCTATGAAAGGCGTTTCTGTTAAAAAAGGCAATGTGATCTTTGAAGTTAAAGCCGATCATCGGCATTTAAATCCTATGGGGGGCGTCCATGGCGGCTTTATGGCAACGGTCATTGACACGGTTACGGGCTGCGCCGTCCATACCATGCTCGAGGCGGGTGTGAACTACAGCACAATAGAATTGAATGTAAAAATGCTCAAAGCCATACCGGTTGATATTGCTTTAATTGCCGAGGGTAATATTATTAATTGTACGCGGCGTCTTGCGGTATCAGAAGGGGTTATCAAAGACGCCGACGGAAAAATTTATGCATACGGCTCTGCCACCTGCATGATCCTTTAATGACTAGGCCTAGAACCAAATATGGCGGTGCCGACCCGAACATGGGTCGCACCGTGTTCAATGGCACTTTCAAAATCACCACTCATACCCATGGAAATCACGCTTAATTTATTTCTTTGGGCAATTTCTTTTAATAATTTAAAATGCTTAACGGGATCTTCCCCCTCGGGCGGGATACACATTACGCCTTTTACAGATAATTTTAGCTCATCTTGACAAAGGGCAATTAAGGCATCGGCCTGCTCCGGCGCGACCCCCGCTTTTTGGCTTTCAAGGCCTGTATTAACTTGAATATATATATCGCAAACTTCTCCCGTTTCCATTGAAATTCGAGCAATGGCACGGGCAAGTTTTGGTCTGTCAACAGTTTCAATCACATCAAAAAGCGATAAAGCCTGTCTTACTTTGTTGGATTGAAGGGGGCCGATAAGATGAAGAACTACCCCTGAGAATTGTTCTTTTAACGCGGGCCATTTTTGTGCCGCTTCTTGTACGCGGTTTTCACCAAAAATACGCTGGCCTTCTTTTAGGACCTCTATGATTGTTTGGGCGGTGTGGATTTTGGAAACGGCAACTAATGTAATATCTTCTGGATTGCGACTGCTTAATTGGGCTGCGGCTTTTATTTTTTCTTTTATTTTTATTAGTTTGCTGGTCATTCAAAGCACCTTCAATTAAAGTTAGTTCTATGAAAAGCAACCTAGCAGACATTTCAAAAGAGCTCAATTGCTTAAGTCAGTTTGAGCATATGGCGAGCCTGATCTTTATAACGGATCAAGCATCACAAGCACGGCCAGAACATGTGATCGAAAAATTAACAAAAGGTTCGATGGTGATTTTCAGAGATTATGATCAACAAAATAGAGCAGAGCTCGGCACAGCGCTTAGTTATATCTGTCGCGCAAAAGAGATAAAGTTTCTGGTGGCGGCGGACCTTACTCTTTGTTTAATGCTAAAGGCGCACGGTATTCACCTGCCCGAACATATGATCGGTGAGGCACAAAATATTCGCCAACACCATCCAGAGCTTTTTATTACGGCTTCTGCGCATAATGAACAGGCCGTCAAAAAAGCCGTGGATTTTGGCGTTGATGCCATATTACTCAGCCCAATATTCCCAACCAAGAGCCACCCTGAAACTTTTGACGATCCCAGCTTAACCATAGGGACTGATCGGTTAAAAAACATATGTGAAAAATATAATATAGCCCTTTATGCGCTAGGAGGCGTTACAACTGAAACCGCTATAAAATTACGCGGTACAGGGGTCGCAGGAATCGCAGGAATAAGGGGATTAGAAGCTTAAATTAGTGCCGAAGATCAAGGTCTGCATATCATCAAGGGCGACAATATCACCACCTTGGCCGTATGAATAATATGTAAAGCGGCCCGTAAAGTTTACATTGGAAAAGATTTTATAAGCAGCCCCAAGTTCATAGGCCGATACATTATCAAAGATATTATAATCCGCTGAAAAAAGAGCCTCGCGACTACGGCGATATTCACCAACACGAACGTCAGCAGACCAACTTTCACCCATATAACCAAACCCTAGATCAAAACCGCTTAAATCATCGGAGAGTAAATAATCATTACGGCTGTATGAAGCGCCAAGATGAAAACCAGAATAACCAATACCAAGGGATAAATTATAGGCCTGTTGTGCTAAAACACCCTCGTTTAAAAAGGTAGAATAGTTATTGATAGGTGCTTTTAAATAACTTGACCCTAATACGAGATTAAGGGATTTTCGCGCAAATTTTGGATTATTATCATCAGAGGGGGTAATGGATAAAATAAGTTGAGAACCACCAAGGCCGGCTACATTTAAATTAGACGGTATTCCAATGCCAAATACCGAAGATGACGGCAAATTAAAAGAGAGAGATGGATTATATTGATATTGATGATTAATCTTAAGTTCAGGGCCTGATGAGGGTTCTTCTTCCTCTAATGAAATGATTGTGCGATCTTGTATTTTTGGTTCCGTTAAAAGAATATATTGTTGATCATCATCAATGTTATCTACGGATAAAAATTGACCGACGTCTTGATTGATATCTTGCAGGTCTTCTTTTTCACCAGTACGGGATAAAAATTGCTCAAATATAGATTTTTTAGTGTCATCACTGCCAACTCCGTCTTGAGCATAAGCCATAGGCATAATCAACTGGGTGCTTAACACACCTAGAATCACTGCCACTTTGTTTATTTTACTCAAGCCCTTTTTCACACAAAATCCTAAATAAAAATACAAATTACCTCAATAATATCAAACAATTAGAGTTGAATGAACGATTTGATAAAATTTCGCTATCTATATTTATAATAAATCTTTCCGTCTCAAGTATATACAAAGAAAATAAAAATTCAATCATTAGCTAAAATACAAAGGCTATTTTTTCAAAGAATTAGCATGATATCGGCTATAAAACCTGATAAACAACTTTATCAAAATTAAAGTAGCCGTTATGATAGATAAACAATGGCATGACATTAATATGGTATTGGGTCTTTTAAAGCCAAAATACTGGTTATGGGAATGGAATATAAATGATTATGAAGCAAGGAATGTGGATGAATAATTTTTTGACAGCAACAGGGTTTGTTTTTTTATTGCTGCTTGGAGCCTGTAGTTCAAGGTCCGATATTGGTGAACCACGGGAAAATATATCCGCGGCGGAAGAGGTTTTTGAAGTTGGCGTTAATGCCTACCTTTGGCGCGCGACCCTTGATACATTATCCTTTATGCCTATGTTAACGGCGGATCATACCAGTGGTACTGTTCTTACGGATTGGAAAGTTAATCCGGCAGATGCTAACGAGCGTAGCAAGGTAGATGTCTTCATTGTTAGCAAAGAGCTTAGAGCTGATGCCTTAAAGGTTACTGCTTATCGTGAAGCATTGCAGGATGGTAATTGGATTTCTGTGAACCCACGTTCAGGAGCCTCAACCAAAATCTTAAATGCTATCATTATTCAAGCACGCTTGTTGCGCCGGGATAATGCGCCCGTTACAAGGTAAATCGCGCTATTCACAATAGCCGAACAGACCGTTTATACTGATCAGGATTAAGATATATGACACGCTATAACGCCGGAGCGACAGAGGCAAAATGGCAAAAAATTTGGCATGACAATGACACTTTCAAAGTAGAAGTTGATCATTCGCGGCCTAAATATTATGTGCTAGAAATGTTTCCCTATCCATCAGGCCATATTCATATGGGCCATGTTAGAAATTATACTCAAGGCGATGTGGTTGCCCGTTATAAAAGGGCAAAAGGCTTTAATGTCCTTCATCCAATGGGCTGGGATGCTTTTGGCATGCCCGCTGAAAATGCGGCGATGCAACATAATGTTCATCCAGCGAAATGGACTTATGAAAATATAGCCCATATGAAAACCCAACTTAAAAGCATCGGCTTCTCGTTTGATTGGTCACGAGAATTGGCAACATGTGATCCTGAATATTATGGCAAAGAACAGGCCATGTTCCTTGATTTCATGGACGCGGGATTAGTTTACCGTAAAAATTCATGGGTCAATTGGGATCCTGTTGATAATACGGTTCTTGCCAATGAACAGGTCATTGATGGCAAGGGCTGGCGCAGTGGCGCCGCCGTTGAACGTAAAGAATTAAATCAATGGTTCTTAAAAATTACTGATGCAGCCGATGATCTTGAAGCCGAACTCGCTATGCTTGATCGTTGGCCGGAAAAAGTCAAAACAATGCAAAAAAACTGGATTGGAAAATCCATAGGAATGCATTTAAGTTTTGAAATTATTGATCATGACGAAAAAATCAAAGTTTATACAACAAGACCAGATACCATATTTGGCGCCTCATTCATTGCTATTGCTGCCGATCATCCTCTGGCGGCCCAATATGCTAAAAACAATCCAGATCTAGAAAATTTTATCCTTGAATGCCGCAGTTTAGGCACCAGTGAGGAAGCTCTGGAAAAGGCAGAAAAAAAAGGGTTTCCCCTTGGTATAAATGCCGCTAACCCCTTTAAAGACGGGGTTGAACTACCCGTTTATGTGGCTAATTTTGTCTTGATGGAATATGGTACGGGAGCGGTGTTTGGCTGTCCTGCCCATGATCAACGTGATTTGGATTTTGCCAGAAAATATAATCTCAACGTCCAAGCCGTGGTAATTCCAAGCGGTGAAGACGTGGCAAGTTTTGCAGTTGATGATATTGCCTACACAGATCCTGGTATCATTGGAAATTCAGAATTTCTTGATGGTATGACGGTAGAGGCGGCAAAAGAAAAAATTATATCTTTGGCCCAACAAAGATCAATCGGTGAGCCCACAATAAATTACCGCTTACGCGACTGGGGCATTAGCCGTCAACGTTATTGGGGCGCGCCAATCCCTGTGGTTCATTGCGATGATTGCGGTGTGGTTGCGGTGGCAAAATCTGATTTACCCGTGATATTACCGGATGACATCACATTTGATAAACCGGGTAATCCGCTTTTTCACCACCCAACATGGAAACATGTTAAATGTCCAAAATGTCAAAAACCCGCCCTTCGCGAAACCGATACTTTTGATACTTTCATTGATAGCTCTTGGTATTTTGCGCGTTTTTGTTCTCCCAAATCCGAGCAACCTTTTGATAAACAAGACGCGGATTACTGGCTACCTGTTGATCAATATGTCGGTGGTGTTGAGCATGCTATTTTACATCTTCTTTATTCCCGCTACTTCACTCGTGCCATGAAAGAAATTGGACTGTGTGATCTCAAAGAGCCCTTTGATGGTCTTTTCACCCAAGGCATGGTCTGTCATGAAACATACCAAAATGCTAAGGGTGATTGGATTTTACCCCACGAACTTGACAAGCAAAGTGACGGAAGCTTTATTCACCGTCCAACTGGGGATAAAATAACGGTTGGGCGTTCTGTTAAAATGTCTAAATCGAAAAAGAATGTGGTTGACCCGACAGCGATTATTGATACTTACGGAGCCGACACCGCGCGGTGGTTTATGCTTTCCGATAGCCCACCAGAACGGGACCTTGAATGGACGGAAGAAGGTGTCGAAGGGGCGTGGCGTTTTACTCAACGCTTATGGCGGACTGTGACATCAAATATCAATACCGCAGGAAGCAATATGGCGACCATTCCCTCTGAATTTAGTAAGGGGGCAATAGAACTACGCCGCATGACACATCTTTCCATATCATCGGTTGGCAAAGACATTGAAGATTTTCATTTCAATAGCTCTGTGGCGCAAACTTATAAATTTTCCAATGCCATTGCTGCTTTTAAATCGGACGATAGCGCCGGTGACCGCTTTGCTTTAATTGAAGCTTTAAGAAGTTTAATATTGATCACAGCTCCAATGATGCCCCATTTAGCAGAGGAAATGTGGGTTCTTATTGGCGGTGAAGGGTTGGTTTCTGACGCGCCGTGGCCTGTGGCACAAGCTGAACTGATGCTTGAAACATCGGTGACTATCATTGTTCAAGTGCAGGGAAAATTGCGCGATAAACTTGATGTGGCTAAAGATATGGATAAAGCAGAAATAGAATCTCTGGCTCTGGCTTCAGAAAAAGTTCAAAATGCCATTGACGGCAAAGAAATAAGAAAAATTATTGTTGTCCCTAATAAAATTGTTAATATTGTAATTTAGGGCTTAATATTTAGGACTTAATATTTAGGATCATTGATGCATAGCAGGTTAAAATTGACGCTTAAACTCATGGCAATGTTCGTTCCATTCCTGCTTTTTGCGTGCGGATTTAAACCCATGTATGGCCAAAGTTCAGAAAATGGCCTCGGTCTTGCTCAGGTCATGGCCAATATTGAAATTGACCAAATCACCAATATAGAAGGCCGCCAGGAACGCTTGGCACAGCTTCTTCGTAATCATTTAAACGACCGAATCTCGCCCCTTTCATCAGTAGGCACTGCTATATATAGGTTAAAAGCCACTTATCAGGTCGAAGAACGTGGCTACGGTATTCGGGCCGACGAATCGGTGACTTTGCAAAATTTAAAATTAACCGTGGCCTTTAACCTTATTGATATCCAAAGTGATAAACTGATTATGGAAGGCACGGCTCGCGCTATCGTTACCTATGATTTAGTACAGTCTGATTTTTCAAATAAAGTGGCGCGCGAAACGTCATTGGACAGATTATCAGAAGAAGCCGCCAATCAAGTGATCACCCGCATCGGCACATATTTAAGTAATAATCCCATATCGACTGCACCTGATATTAAAAAGGCGCCATAATGAAAATAACATACCGTGATGTTGATGCTCAGGTAAAAAAATTATCTCCACAATATTTGGCAGTGCTTATTTACGGCCCAGACGAAGGACTGGCTAGGGAGAGGGCCACGAAAATTGCTAAACAAGTGGTTGCGGATTTAAAAGATCCTTTTTTGGTGTCCAACGTTGATCCTGATAAATTAAAATCTGATCCTGGTATTTTGGCGGATGAGGCGGCGGCTATATCCATGATGGGCGGCAGGCGCGTGATTAGGATCGAAGGGGCCGGGGAAAATACAACCAAAGCGGTAGGAGCATTTCTAACTAATCCCATTGGTGATAGTTTAATTGTTATCAGTGCGGGTAATCTTAGCAATAAATCTGGTCTTAGAAAATTATTTGAAAAAGCGAAAAATGCCGCAATTATCGCTTGTTACGAAGACGACCAAGCCTCACTTGATACGCTCATTCATGAAATGATGCGCGAAGGTGGCCTTTCCATAGATCAGGACGCCGCTTCATTTTTACAAATGAATTTGGGCAGCGACCGCTTGGTTTCAAGAAGTGAGCTTAATAAATTATCCCTCTATATGGGCCCACAAGGCGCACGGCCTAGCGACATGGTAACATTAGAGGATGTGGCGACCTGCGTTGGCGATAGCGGCGCCTTGAGCATTGATTTGATCACAAATGCCGCCATTAGCGGCAATTTAAAACAATTAGACGACAGCCTATTTAAAGCCTTTAATCGCGGCGAAAATGCCATTGCCGTGCTTCGGTCATTATTGCGAAAATTACAACGCATGCACTTAACCCGCGGCTATATGGAACAGGGCTATAATGTGGAACAGGCCATGGGAAAACTGTTCCCAAAAGTCTTCGCTATGGAAGTGCGCAGCTTTAAAGCGGACCTTATGAAATGGACAACAGGAAGATTAGCCAGCGCCATGGCCATCACAACATCGGCCGAACAAGACTGCAAAACCACCGGCATGCCCGTTGAAGCCGTCTGCGCCAGAGCCTGCTTAAGAATAGCCAACGCAGCAAAGCGGTGAGCCGACCACTTCCTAATCCTGAGCAGTCATAAATTATAATTTAGATTTGGGGCGGGACTTTACACCTGATACTTGTTTGACAATATTATTGATGTTGTTGTCTTCTCCATTCCGGCCAGACTGCCTATATCATCTAGGGTATTATCCAATTTTTCCGTGGTTTCGGCGCGCACCGTTGTGATCATGTCATAGATGCCGCTTACGGCCGAGACCATAATCACATTAGGCATTTTCTTTAAGGCTTGTAGGATGGCATCTGAATATTTTGGATGAAAAGTCATCATCACTTGAGCGGTGATTTGCCGTTCTTTGAATTCATCATTAAGGCGTATGGTATAGCCGCCAATGATGTTGCGACTTTCTAATTTCTTAATGCGGTCCTGAATCGTACTTCGTGATAGGCCAAGAGTTCTAGCCAAGGTCGTTGTTGATGTCCGACTGTTTTGACTAAGCAGGGAGAGTAGCTGTCTGTCTTTTTCATCTATATTAATCATCTATATTGAGATCCTTTCCGTCATTATGTCGATAAATCCGTTAATATGTCAAATATAATCGTACAAATCGCCGATTTTTACCCTTCATATTGATAAAATTAAAATATACTATCTCGCCATTACGTAATTTTAATGAGTATCTTCTAAAGGGTAAAATAATGAAAAACATTCTTCTTATGGGCGCTGGCAAAATCGGCGAAATGATAACTGAAATGCTGGCAGGTTCTGGCGACTATCATGTAACGGTTGCTGATATTTCTGATGCGTCTTTGGCTAAAATGCCAAAATATGACAATGTTAAAACTGTAAATCTTAACGTAACGGATCAGGCTGCTCTCGACGCTGAAATGGCTGGCAAATTTGCTGTTCTTTCGGCGGCTCCATACCAAATTACACAATATATCGCACAATCAGCGGTTCGTAATGATGTAAATTATTTTGACCTTACCGAAGACGTGGCTTGTACCCGTCTCGTAAAAGACCTCGCCAAAGATGCCAAAATTGCCATGATCCCACAATGTGGATTGGCCCCGGGGTATATTTCAATTGTTGCTTATGACATGGCGAAAAAATTCGACAAATTACAAAATATTCATATGCGCGTTGGTGCTCTACCAATGAACCCATCAAATGCCCTTAAATATAACCTAACATGGTCAACCGATGGTTTGATTAATGAATATTGTCAACCTTGCGAAGCGGTAATTGGCGGAAAACTTACAGAAACACCACCCCTAGAAGAATTAGAAAATTTCACTTTAGACGGTGTTGATTACGAAGCCTTTAACACATCTGGTGGCCTTGGAACTTTGTGCGAAACCTTAGAAGGAAAAGTTCAAAATCTTAACTACCGTACTGCCCGTTACCCCGGTCACCGCGATATTTTAAAACTTCTTCTTCACGATCTACGTCTTAATGAACGCCAAGACTTGTTGAAAGACATCTTTGAATATGCCCTTCCATTCTCACTTCAAGATGTTGTGCTTGTTTATGTAACTGTAAGTGGCGACATTGATGGCCGTTTCGTCCAGGATACATATGCTCATAAAGTTTATAACCAAAAAATTGGTAGCAAAATGTGGTCGGCTATTCAAATCACAACATCCGCAGGCATTTGTGCCATGGTTGACTTGCTTGCAGACGGTAAACTTCCTGCAAAAGGCTTTGTCAAACAGGAAGATGTTAATTTTGATGATTTTATCTCTAACCGTTTTGGTAAATATTACGCTTAAATCTTACTTCATATCTAATATTTAAGTAATAATGCCGCGCCTTTATAACAAAGCGCGGCATTATTTTATGGACGTTACAAATACTTATGGTAGTTTATAGAAAATAAAATACAGGGAGAGTAAATTTGACACATGTAACTCAAGAAAAGTGGTCTTCAGGAACCGCTTTTTTACTTGCGGCAATTGGGAGTGCGGTTGGCCTTGGAAATATTTACCGCTTTCCTTACGTGGTCGGTGAAAATGGCGGTGGTGCTTTTGTGCTCCTTTATATTGCTATTGTTCTTGTCTTTGGTATTCCGCTTGTAATGACGGAATTGGTGATCGGACGATCGAAACAATTACCGCCCATATCAGCCTATAGAACCCTTAGCGAAGGCAAGAAAAGCAGACCCTTTTGGACATTGGTCGGCTTTTCAAGTGTGTTAACGCCTTTGGGAATTCTTGGATTTTATTTTGTGATTGCTGGCTATACATTAAATTATGTTTTTGCCATGATTATGGGGAAATTTAATGATTTGGTTCCCGGCCAAACCGAGGCCGCTTTTCAGGATTTATTAGCAAGCCCCGGAACATTAATTTTTTGGATGACCGTAAGCTTGGTGGTCACGGCCTTCATTATTTCACGGGGTCTTAAAGCAGGCCTAGAGAAGGCCGTGAATATTCTGATGCCTATGTTGTTCTTCATTTTATTAAGCTTGGTGATTTACTCTGCCTTTAACGGCGGTATGGTTGAAACTTTTAAATTTATGTTCACGCCTGATTTTAGCAAAATTGGAGCAAATACAATATTGGAAGCCACAGGACAAGCCTTTTTCTCGCTCTCCTTAGGAAGTGCCACGATCATGGTTTATGGCTCCTACCTTCCTAAGGATGTTTCAATACCGAAAATGGCTTGCGGCGTTGCCTTCGCCGATACATTCGTTGCCCTAATTGCAGGGTTTGCCATTTTCCCGATTATTTTTAACAATGGAATGGAGCTTAGCTCAGGGCCGGGTCTGGTGTTTGAAACGCTACCTGTGATATTTGACCAAATGCCCTTTGGCCAAGTTTTTGGAATATTATTCTTTTTACTGCTGGCTTTTGCCGCCATTACATCAACAATTTCGCTCTTTGAACCGGCTGTTTCTAACTTGGAAGAAAAAGGAATTTTTACCCGTCGAAAAGCGTCCCTAGTGGTCGGCTTTGGCCTATGGTGTTTGGCTAGTCTTTCAGCACTTTCTTTAAATGTTTTTAAAGATTGGCATCCGCTGACTTTTAACAGCACCCTTGAAAATAAAAATATTATGGATTTGCTCGAATATCTTTCTGCAAATGGCATGATGCTGGTCAATAGCTTTTTTGCGGCGATCTTCATAGGATGGATCATCAATAGAAAAGATGTGCTTGATGAATTGGGTCTGGGCGATAGTTATTTATTTAAATTCTGGCGTTTGATTGTTAAAGTGCTCGTGCCCGTTGTTGTTGGGTATCTATTGTTAGACTTCCTTGGCTATGGATTTTTCTAAGCTTAAGCGCGTGTATAAATGACAGTACCATTTTTAATGACTGATAAAGCTTGCCCGCCACCGACTTGATAAGAAAGCTCAGCAGGATGAGAGATATCCCAAAGCACCATATCGGCTTTTAACTCTTGTTGTAAGATCCCCCGATCATGAAGGCCAAGGGCTAAGGCGGCATTTCTCGTCACCCCCAGCAACGCTTCTTCTGGGGTTAGGGAAAAAAGCGTCGAGGCCATATTGATCATCAACTTTAAAGATAAAACAGGGGACGATCCAGGGTTACTGTCAGACGCCACAGCCATAGGCACTTGATGTTTTCGCAAAAGATCAATGGGCGGTAACTTAGTATCGCGCAAACTATAATAGGCACCGGGCAACAATACCGCGACAGTGTCCGATTTTTTCATAGCAATGATGCTGGCTTCGCTTAAATGTTCCAAATGATCGGCGGATAAAGCGTGATATTTTGCCGCTAAAGCTGCGCCGTTCTGATCACTAAGCTGTTCTGCGTGTAGCTTAACTCTTAGGTTTAATTTTGTTGCCGCGATAAAAATTCTTTCCATTTCCTCATATGAAAAAGCAATATTTTCACAAAAGCCATCGACAGCATCACAAAGATTTTCGGCGGCGGCGGCGGGCAATATTTGATCAATGATCAGATTGATATAACCCTCACGGTTCTGTTTATATTCCGGCGGCAGGGCATGGGCGGCGAGTAATGTGGTTATGATATCAATATTATTATTGCGCCCCAATTTTCGCGCGACCCTCAGAATTTTAATTTCATTTTCGAGATCAAGGCCGTAACCAGATTTTATTTCTATGGTGGTTAGCCCTTCTTTGATAAAATAGTTCAACCTCTTTTGCGCCGACATTAGCAATTCATCTTCTGATGCCTCGCGTGTTGCGTTGACCGTGGATAAAATGCCACCACCTTGATTGGCTATTTCCTCATATGAGGTGCCGTTTAAGCGTTTTTCAAATTCATCAATGCGATTGCCGCCATAAACCAAATGGCTATGACAATCAATAAGTCCCGGGCTCATATAAGCACCATGGCAGTTTATAATTTCGCTTGTTGGATATTGTGAAAGCTGTTCTCTTGGCCCAAGCCAGCTAATCAATCCGCCCTTAACCACGATTGCCGCATCATTGATTAAACCATACGGTTTAGCGTCCTTTGTCATGGTTAGTAGATTAACATTGGTCCATATTTGTATGGTCATATGATTATACCGTTTCGATTAAGTTTGACATTGGCGTTATTTATAATAAAGTTAAGTTGTATATACAACTATATTCAGAATCGAACAAAATGAAAAGAATTAAATTTTCAAACGCTTATTTAAGCAACGGCTGGGCCAAAAATGTTGTGATAGGGTTGGATGATAACGGCATTATCAACACTATAGAGGTCGATGATGATGGCGCAGACGCTGATCTTATTACTGGTTATGCATTGCCGGCACTCAATAATATCCATAGCCATGCTTTTCAGCGGGCGATGGCGGGACTTGCTGAATATTCCACATCGTCGGCGGATAGCTTTTGGACATGGCGCGATCTCATGTACCGCTTTGCTGAAAATATTAGTGCCGCCGACCTTAAGGCCATCGCCGCACAGCTTTATATGGAAATGTTAAAAGCGGGCTACGCCACGGTTGCTGAATTTCACTATCTGCATAATTGCCAAGACAATAAAAGTGATCAAATGTCATCCGCCATTATGGAGGCGGCGTCGCACAGTGGCATTGGCCTATGCCACCTGCCTGTGCTTTACATGGCATCGGGCTTTGGCGGGCTTGGCTTATTAGATAAACAAAAACGTTTTTCACATGATGTAGAGCAGTATCTAAAGCTTATGGAACGTCTCTCTTCAAAAATGACCCCTAATCAACATTTAGGCATGGCCTTTCATAGCCTGCGCGCTGTGCCAGAGGACGCTTTAAAAGAATGTTTGGAAAATTCAAACCTGACGGGGCCAATTCATATTCACATTGCGGAACAAACACTTGAAGTTAATGATTGCTTGAATTGGTCAGGAATGCGACCTGTTGAATGGCTTTATAATCATGTGGAAGTGGACCAAAAATGGTGTCTTATTCATGCAACTCATCTCAATGATAATGAAATGAAAATGATTGCTTCCTCAGGGGCGGTGGTTGGACTATGCCCGACTACGGAAGCCAATTTAGGGGACGGGATTTTTGCCCTTAGAAAATATTTAGACCATGGTGGTGATATTGCTATTGGTTCTGATAGTCATATTTCAGTGAGTATCATTGAAGAATTGAGATTGCTTGAATATGGGCAAAGACTACAGCATCAAAAACGTAATATCGGTGCCGATCAACAGCAAATTCACACAGGAACAAATTTATACAATAAAACTCTTGTCGGTGGGGCTAAGGCTTCTGGCTTTAATAATGGCAGCTTAGCAGTGGGTAAAAGGGCTGATATAATAGTGCTAGATAAAAATTCACCACTACTTGTTGCGACCCCTACGCAGAATATTATTGATCGCTTTATTTTTAGCGGCAACGCAACTCCCATCAAGCATGTGATGGTGGCGGGTGATTTTATTATTAATGACTATAAGCATAAGGACGAAGAGTTGATTAATCGGGATTTTGTGGCGACGATGAATAGGTTGGAAAAATATCTTGACTAGCTTGTATATACAGGTACATACTGAATTATAATTTTATGGCAAGAGGAGCATCATATGAGTGTTGATCTTAAATCAGAACCACTCTATAGAAAAATTAAGAACCATATTCTTGGTCGCATTGATAGCGGCGAATGGATGGCTTCGACGCGTGTGCCCTCAGAAAATGAATTGGTTAAGAAATTTTCCGTCTCTCGAATGACAACCAACCGCGCTCTGCGCGAACTTACCGATGAAGGATACCTTATTCGTGTGGCAGGTGTTGGTACTTTCGTTGCTGAGTTAAAAGCGCGAAGTAATCCATTAGAACTTCATAATATTGCCGATGAGATTAGGGCGCGTCACCATCAATACAGCGCAGAAGTGCTCAAATGCGAAACCGTTAAAGCCAATGATAAAATGGCCCTGATTATGAATATAGACGTGGGCACGCCCCTAATTCATTCGCAAATTATTCATAAAGAACAAGGTGTACCCATTCAATTAGAAGACCGAATGGTCAATGAAGCCGTGGTGCCCGGTTACGGTGACCAGGATTTTACAAAGCACACGCCTTATGAATATCTAATCAAAATGGCCCCTTTGCAAAAAGTGGAACATGTGGTCAAAGCGATCATGGCGCCAAAGGCCATAAAAAAGATTTTGGATATGGTCGACGAAGAAGCGTGTCTCCTTATTGAACGGCGCACTTGGACCAAACAAAAGGTTGCCTCAACCGCAAAACTTTATCACCCCGGCTCAAGATACGAACTTTCAGGGTTATTTAAACCGAAATAATTATATTTTGTCTTTTTTATAGAAGACATTCGATAAATCAAAAAACTTGTCTATACAGGAAGTAATATGTCAGAGAATAAATCAAATAACCGCATCATTAAAGCGCCAACGGGCACAACATTAAACGCCAAAAGCTGGGCCACGGAAGCGCCCCTTAGAATGTTAATGAATAACTTAGATCCTGATGTGGCCGAAAGACCTGAAGATCTGGTTGTTTACGGCGGTATTGGTAAAGCGGCACGAAATTGGCAGTGCTTTGATAAAATTGTTGAAAGCTTAAAAATATTGGAAGAGGATGAAACTTTATTAGTACAATCTGGCAAGCCTGTTGGTGTTTTTAAAACCCATCAAAACGCACCTCGGGTATTGATTGCTAATTCAAATTTAGTTCCTCATTGGGCCACTTGGGAGCATTTTAATGCGCTCGATAAAAAAGGTCTGATGATGTACGGCCAAATGACTGCAGGAAGTTGGATTTATATTGGCAGCCAAGGTATTGTTCAGGGTACCTATGAAACATTCGTTGAAATGGGGCGCCAACATTTTGGCGGCACTTTAAAAGGGAAATGGATATTAACGGGCGGCTTAGGCGGTATGGGCGGCGCGCAACCCCTAGCGGCTACGATGGCAGGTGCGAGCATGTTGGCTATAGAATGTCGCTCTGACCGCATCGATTTTCGAATTCGCACAGGCTATCTTGATAAGCGTGCCGATACTCTCGATCAAGCGATGGCGATGATTAATGATGCCACCGAAAAAGGCGAGGCATTGTCAGTAGGTTTGCTTGGCAATTGCGCAGAAATAATTCCTGAAATGTTAAAACGCGGCATTCGCCCCGATGCGGTTACCGATCAGACCTCAGCCCATGATCCCATTAACGGGTATTTGCCCGTTGGCTGGACCGTAGATCAATGGGAGCAAAAAATTATAACAGCACCAAAAGAAGTTGAAAGGGCGGCCATTGATGCCATGACTATTCATGTGGCGGCCATGCTTGATTATGAAAAAATGGGTATTCCTACCTTTGATTATGGCAATAATATTCGCCAAGTGGCTTTTGATAATGGTCTTAAAAATGCCTTTGATTTTCCGGGCTTCGTGCCGGCTTATGTTAGACCTTTATTTTGTCGCGGTATCGGTCCGTTTCGTTGGGTCGCCCTTAGTGGTGATCCAGAAGATATTTATAAAACTGACCAAAAAGTAAAAGAATTAATTCCTGATAACCCCGATCTTCATAATTGGCTTGATATGGCAAGGGAGCGTATTCATTTTCAAGGACTTCCCGCGCGAATTTGCTGGGTCGGATTGGGGGATCGTCATCGTCTTGGTCTTGCTTTTAATGAAATGGTTAAAAATGGTGAACTCAAAGCTCCAGTGGTGATCGGGCGGGACCATCTTGATTCAGGCTCCGTGGCTAGCCCCAACCGCGAAACAGAATCCATGATTGATGGCTCAGACGCCGTTTCCGATTGGCCCTTGCTTAATGCCTTGCTCAATACAGCAAGTGGCGCCACATGGGTATCACTTCATCACGGCGGCGGTGTTGGTATGGGTTTTTCTCAACATAGTGGTCTGGTCATTCTGGCTGACGGTACAGATGACGCGGCGGCGCGTATTGGCCGCGTGTTATGGAATGATCCGGCAACAGGCGTGATGCGTCATGCGGATGCGGGTTATGAGATCGCAAAAAAATGTGCTCGTGAGCATGGTCTTAATCTACCGATGATCGATCTTTAAGAGCTGGAGAATTAAAATGAATTTCACCATTAATCCAAATCAAATGACCTTAAAAGAATTGCGGACAATTTACCGTCAAACTCAACATCTTTCCCTCAATCAAGAGGCTTGGCAGAAAATCAAAGCCGCAAGAAAAATTGTTGATACTATCATTGAAGAAGGTCGAACCGTTTATGGTATTAATACTGGATTTGGCCTTCTTGCCCAAACGTCCATTGCTGACGATCAATTATCATTGCTACAAAGAAATCTTGTCCTTTCCCACAGTGTAGGCGTGGGTAAGGCGCTAGAGGACGATGTGGTGCGGCTTATCTATGTGCTTAAAATTTCAAGTCTCGCTCAGGGTTATTCTGGTCTTCGCGCCAGTATAATGGAAGCCTTTTTGGATTTTGTAAATGCGGGTATAATAGCGGTTATTCCAGAAAAAGGTTCAGTTGGCGCTTCTGGTGATTTAGCACCTCTTGCTCATATGACAGCCGCCTTAATGGGCGAGGGCAATTGCCGTATTAACGGGCAGACCATGACCGCCAAGCAAGCCTTGGCAAAAGCGGGCCTTACACCGATAGAACTTAGCTCAAAAGAAGGTTTGGCCTTTTTAAATGGTACTCAGGTCAGCACAGCGTTAGCTTTAAAAGGGTTTTTTCAAACGGAAGATATATTTGCCGCCGCCGTGGTTGCGGGTTCAATGAGTATTGATGCCTTAATGGGCAGTGTCGCCCCCTTTGATAAACGTATTCATATAGCGCGCGGACAACCCGGCCAAATTACCGTTGCCGCCCAATATTTAAAGCTATTAAAAGGGAGCGCCATTAACAAAGCCCATCAAGACTGTGATAAGGTGCAAGACCCTTATTCAATTCGTTGTCAGCCCCAAGTGATGGGGGCTTGTTTGGATATTATGGAAAATGTGGCAAAAACATTATTAATAGAAGCTAACGCCGTGACCGATAATCCGCTGATTTTTACCGATAATGGCGATGTAATTTCGGGCGGTAATTTTCACGCTGAACCCGTGGCTTTCGCTGCAGATACCTTGGCTCTGGCTATATGTGAAATAGCCTCAATTTCAGAACGGCGCTTGTCCATTATGGTTGATCCGAAAATGAGCGACCTTCCTGCATTTTTAGTGGAAAATAGCGGTGTTAATTCTGGATTTATGATTGCCCAAGTGTCCGCAGCGGCGTTGGTTTCAGAAAATAAAACCATGGCTCATCCCTCTAGCGTTGATAGTATTCCAACCTCGGCTAATCAGGAAGACCATGTTAGCATGGCTACTTACGGCGCACGGCGATTAATGGAGATGTGTTTTAATAGTGCATCTGTGATTGCGGCTGAATTATTGGCCGCCGCCCAAGGCATTGACTTTAGAGCGCCGCATAAAACATCACCCTCATTGGCTATTCATCATTCAAAAATTCGCCAGCATGTAAAACATTATGATAAAGACCGTTTTTTTGCACCAGATTTACACATTGCCACTCAAATGGTGTTAAGCGGTGATTTTTCCGATGAGGTCATGGAAATCTTACCGTCGGGTAAAATCTGATGACGGAATTTCATTTTCATCAAGGCTCAAAACCGCTTCTGGTCAGCATGCCCCATGTGGGCTTAGAAATTCCCGACACTATAAAAGAAAACATGACAGAGGCCGCTTTGTCGATGATTGATACGGATTGGTATATTGATCGGCTCTATGATTTTTTAAAAGAGATGGGTGTGTCGATTATATCTGCAAAATACAGCCGCTACGTGGTTGATTTAAATAGGGGCGCGGATGGGTCAAGTTTATATGAGGGTCAAAATGAAACCACATTATGCCCTTTGACCACATTTGAAAATGAACCCCTTTATAAACCAAATCATAGCCCCGATCTGGCGGCTCGTACGGCACACTATTGGCAGCCTTATCATGATCAAATAAGTGCTGAATTAAGGCGTTTAAAACAAAATTTTGGCATTGCCAGACTTTGGGACGCTCATTCCATTAAAAGTCATGTGCCTCATTTATTTGATGGCCAGTTACCCGATTTGAATTTGGGAACAGATAACGGCATTTCTGCGGATCATGCACTGGTTCAAAAATTGGATCATATCATCAGCAAATCGGGTTATAGTTCGGCCTTAAACGGCCGATTTAAAGGGGGCTATATCACGCGGAATTATGGTGACCCTCAAAATCATATCGACGCGGTGCAGCTCGAAATATCGCAAAACACTTATATGGACGAGGCCCCTAAGCTCAATTTCAGGGAGGATAAAGCCAATAAGTTGCGTCCGGTCTTAAAATTGCTCATTGAAACCATGATCAGTTAATAACGACTGGTGCTTTTTAAAAATATATTTTATGATAAACACATATTGAAATAATAATTAAGGTTACGAGAATGCAAAATATTTTTGTGCAAATTAAATGTGAACTGGGAAAAGTTTTTGATGTTGCCGAAGCATTGGTGGACAATTTGGAAGAAGCCGAAGAAGTATATTCCATTTCGGGTGCCTTTGATTTGCTGATTAAATTCCATTTGAACGATGATGAAGACATTGGTCGTTATGTTAATGAACGGGTGCAAACTATTCCCGGTATTAAAGACACATTCACGACAATGGCCTTTAAAGCGTTTAAATAAGCTTAGAAATCTGATTTAGATCAATTTCTTTTCTGAGAATAGCTCTATAAATCGCTTATGAACCAGAAAAACACAGCCCTTACGGCGGAACGGGCGATTAAACCACGCCGTCTTCCGCGCTATACGAGTTATCCAACAGCTCTTGAATTTGATGCTTTGGAGAGCAATATTTATGATCTTTGGCTTAAACAATTACCAAAAGACGAAGCGGTCAGCCTGTATTTTCATATTCCATATTGTGAAAAACTATGTTGGTTTTGCGGATGTTTTATGGCGGTGAGCCATAAATATGGACCCGTGGAAAATTTTGTTGATGTGTTGATAAAAGAAGTGCGTCAAAAGGCAGCCAAAACAGGCCGCTTAAAAGTAAGTCATATTCATTTTGGCGGTGGTTCTCCGTCCATATTAAAGCCCGATGATTTTAAACGGCTGATTGATGTGGTTAATGATTGCTTTGATCTTGATAATGTTGATGAATTTGCCGTTGAAATTGACCCACGTACGGTCGATCAATTAAAAATTATGTCTTATGCAAAAGCGGGAGTTAATCGGGCTAGCTTGGGAATTCAGGATTTTAATCTTAAAACCCAACAAACCATCAATCGCATTCAATCACTAGAATTGATTGAAGAGACCATGGCGAACTTTAAAAAAGCGGGCATTGAAAGGATTAATTTTGATCTGATTTACGGCCTTCCCTATCAAACCTTGGATACGATCAAAGACACCATCAATAAGACGTTAGGCTTTAGGCCTAGTCGAATTGCGTTATTTGGCTATGCTCATGTTCCTCATATGAAAAAACATCAACAGCTTATTGCCAATCATAGCTTACCAGATCAGCATCAACGCCAAGCTCAATTTGACCTTGCCCGCGAAATATTACAGGAAAATGGTTATAAATCCATTGGCCTTGATCATTTTGCTCTTGGCGATGATCCTTTGATTACAACGTATGATCAAGGAAAATTACGGCGAAATTTTCAAGGATATACTAAAGATACTTCTGATACATTGATCGGCTTTGGCCCTTCCGCCATAAGCAGTATGCCTGGCGGCTATGGCCAAAATATTGCCGATATTAAACTCTATTTACAAAAAATAAACTCGGCCCACTCGCCAGCCGCGCGCGGACTTAGTTTAACAGATCAAGATAAAATGTTTCGTGAGATTATTTCGACCCTAATGTGTTATTTTGAAGTTGACCCCGATAAAATCTTAAAAGCTCATCATATTGAATATGATTTTACAGAGCAATTCATTGCCTTGAATAAATTAATTGATGCACGCTATATGAAAAAAGAGGGATCTTTATATAAAATTACTAAAGAAGGACGGCCTTATTTACGGGCGATCGCCACAATTTTTGATCAATATTTTGATCAAAGCTCAGACATTATTGATCGCTGTATTCATGAAAGCGAAGGCTGATCTATTGATCTTTATCTACATAAGATGTTAATCGGCGCAAAATTTTGTCCAAATTATCTTGTTCAGATTGGCTCAATGTTTCAAGTAAATCTCTTTCATAATCTTGCACCATGGGGACTATTTTATCATATGTATCCCGACCCTTTTTTGATAAGGATAGCTCAGAGCGGCGTTTATCATCATCGGCAAAGGTGCGTAGGAGAAGCTCATTTTTGATCAGACTATTAATGGCGCGGCTGACGGCGACTTTATCCATGGCGGTTTTTTCAGCGACGACCGCCGCCGATAAGCCGCTAAAGCGACCTAATACCGCCATAACCCGCCATTGAGCGTGACCAATGCCAAATTTATCCGTATAAAGCTGGGATAAGGCCTGACTTATTTTATTGGTAAGATAAGATAATCTGTATGGTAGAAACTCTTCTAATAGTAAATTTGACGATTTGGTTTTTGTCACCATTGTTATTCCAGTTAACTCTTGCAATTAGTTACGAATGAAACTATTATATATTCATAACAAACAATCGTCAATAGCGAAAGAATAAGAGAATGAAATTAGCATCCTTAAAACAAGGCAGAGACGGCGCGCTCGTTATCGTATCAAAAGATCTTTCCAAATATGTCAGTGCCGATAGTGTGGCATCTACCATGCAAGCGGCGTTAGATGATTGGAAGAATGCGGAGCCTAAACTTATAGCTCTTTATAATGATTTGCAGAGCGGAAAAATCAAAGGGGATGATTTTGACCCGAGCCTTTGTGATGCACCATTACCAAGATCATATCATTGGGTTGATGGTAGTGCTTATGTCACCCATGTGGAATTGGTCCGTAAAGCGCGAGGGGCTGAATTGCCGAAAAGTTTTTGGACGGACCCTTTAATGTATATGGGGGCCTCTGATGCTTTTATCGGTGCTCGTGATGATGTTTTGGTCGAAGCGGAAGAATGGGGAATTGATTTTGAAGGGGAAGTGGCGGTGATTACTGATGATGTCCCCGCGGGAACGTCTAAGGCAGGGGCTATGAAACACATAAAGCTTATTTCAATTCTTAATGATGTCTCTTTACGTAATTTAATTCCTGGGGAATTGGCTAAACAATTTGGCTTTTACCAATCAAAACCATGGACCTCCTTTGCCCCTGTTTTTGTTAGCCCTGATGAGCTTGATGATGCGTGGGACGGTAAAAAACTATCATTACCCCTGCATACACTGTTAAACGGCCAAAAAATAGGTTCTCCTGATGCGGGTATTGATATGACTTTCGATTTTTGTGATCTGATTTCTCACGCGGCAAAAGCAAGATCATTGGTGGCGGGAACCGTTATCGGTTCGGGCACCGTATCAAACCAAGGATCGCTTGAGGGATCGTGTTGTCTTGCAGAAGTACGCTGCTTGGAAACCATCAAGGACGGTAAACCTTCAACGCCTTTCATGAGCTTTGGCGACCGTGTTGAGATTGACATGTTTGATAAAGACGGCAATAGCATCTTTGGTCGCATTGATCAAAAAATAGTGCAATATACACCACCGAAAGACTAATGGCTTTCTAAATTTGCTATGTCATGCCTTATGAATATGCTTTTGTGAATATTTATTAGCCAGTAAATATCCGACACCCCCAGTGATAATAACCCCTACACTGAAGGCTATTTCTATGGGATTCTCAATGGCAAGATAAACCAGTGTCCATAATGTTACCGATATAAAAATTAATGGTGGTATGGGAAAGAATGGCAGGTTAAAGCATTGATCATTATTGTCAGTTTGTTTTTGTAAGGTCTCTTTGTGGCGTAGAATGAACAGTCCAAGCACAGCGAATAAACTATTCAATGCCATTGTCGCGCCTGAGAATATCAGGATACTTTGAAAAGATGCCGTCCATAAAAAAATCATTGCCATCGTTGATTGGAACCAGATCGCTGTAGAGGGTATCTGGTGACGATTTGTCTTGCCTAAAAATCTAAAAAGAGAGTAATCCTCCCCGAGCACCTGTAGCACTCTTGGTGCGGCAACAAGCATTGCGCTGACAGTAGAGATGAGCAGCATAGCTAAAGTTACCCCCATCACTGCCGCTCCTATTTCGCCAAAAGCATGACGCGCCGCGATATAGCCAATTTCAATCTTTCCAGACATAGCATCCATGGGGGCAACGGCCAAAAACACATAATTTAAAAGAATATAAGAGATCATGACCACACCCGTGCCGATCGTCAGAATGCGTGGTAGTGTTTTCTTGGGGTTTTCAATCTCACCCGTTAAATAAGTAGCCGCATTCCAACCGCTATAGGCATATCCAACATAGATTAACGATACGGCAAAGGCTCCACCGCTGAGCAAAGGCAGATCCGAACTATTGGGCATATAACTGACATTTTGTATTGTTTCTACAGATAAAAGAGCAGCAATAGAAAAACCAAGGATCAGCAGAATTTTAGCCGCAGTAAAGAAGCTTTGCAAGCCACCGCTATTCTTATGGGATGAGGCATGGATCAAGGTCATGGAAAAAATCAAAATGGTTGCAAGCCATAGCGGATCAAGGGATGGAAAAACGGATGATAAATAAATGCCAAAAGTGATCGCCGCCAAGGCGGTTGGTGCGGCAAAGCCAACGGTGGCTGAAATCCAACCCGATATAAACCCTGCGGCAGGGTGATAAATTTCAGTTAGAAAATTATACTCTCCGCCAGATCTGGGTAGTCTAGCGCCTAATTCAGCGTAGCATAAAGCCCCGCAGAGGGCGACAATGCCCCCTAATACCCATAAAGCCATGATCACAAAACCAGAGCGGATATCCATCAATTGAAAACCAAGACTGGTAAAAATGCCAGTTCCGATCATATTAGCAATGACAATAGCCATTGCTGTTACGCCACTAAATTTCCCCTGCTTTTTCATAAACTTCCTACTTTTAAAACTAAAGTCTATCAACAATTGTTGATAAGGCATCAAGACAGGAATGTCCAAGCTTGATGCTGCGTTCTGGTGACCATCCTGTTTCAGGGTTGGGGCTATCGGCGGTATCTTTAAAGGGCATTTCTAATGTCATCGCCACTGCATCATAGCGTGCGGCTATTTGATTAGTGCTCATGCCCATATTCGCACTGTTTGGTGCATTCTTTTGATAACCCTTTTCATTTTGAAAATCAGGGTTAAATTTCTCCAATTGGCGCCCAAACATATAGGCGCTGTCTAAATTATATTGGTTCAAATCAATAACGCCTTCAAAACAGGCAATGAAATTATAAGGCAGGGCCTCATCACCGTGGACATCAAGACATAAATCCAAGCCCATTTGATCCATTTTATTTCTTAAATGGAAAATTTCGGGGCTATCTTCTTGGCTTGGCTCGGCCCAATCACGGTTTAAATTCTGACCCTTGGCATTACAGCGTAAATGGCCGCGAATACTGCCATCAGGATTGACGTTTGGAACCACATAAAACACACATTGATGAAGCAATTGGCGCGATTGGGCATCACCATCATCAAGTAAACGATTTAATAATCCTTCAACCAGCCATTCAGCCATGCTTTCGCCAGGATGTTGGCGGGCGATAATCCAGATTTTCTTTTTATTTTCATCGGCCTCGCCAATGGTCAGCATGTCAATGTCACGGCCATCACATGTTTCGCCTATAACCTCTAGGCGCACCCGATCATGGGTGGCGCAACTTGATACTAATTCTTGGTGACGATCATAACTATAGGGGGCAAAATAAGCATAATAAACACTATCTGTTTCTGGGACATGTTGAATGGTCAAAGTGCCATTTTTATAAATTGTGCTGACACGAAACCAATTCTCATGATCATAAGAAGCCACGGCCTGATAATCAACCCAACCATCAGGATAGGCGGCGTTATCGGCATTTTCGATATTAAGGGCACAAAGCTGATTTTTGGCGCCAGTCAGACGAAAATGAAACCACTGATTAAAGTCGGAATTGTTATCCTTATTGATGGATAGGCGAATATTACCGGGCGCCTTGGCTTCGATGACATTGATATTACCGCTATCAAAATTACTACTGATTTTCATGATGGCCTCTTTTGATTATTTGTTGGATAATTTATAATAGGAAAAATTAAAAACTGATACCAAAAACTGATGGGTGACTTTTTACTTTTCTTCTGGCAAAGTGTCTTTCACAAAATATTAGATAGGGAATAAGTATGTCAGACAGCACTGAAGATATGTTCAAGGGTTCGCAAGAGCGTAATCTAATGGGTCATCCTATTGGTTTGTCCATTTGCTTTATGACCGAAATGTGGGAACGGTTTTCATATTACGGCATGCGCACTATTTTGGTTTTATATCTGGTTAAATATCATTTATTCAGTGTGGGAAAAGCCAGCATGATTTATGGGACCTATGCTGGTCTTGTTTACATGATGCCAATCATTGGCGGCTATATGGCTGATCGCTATTTAGGGAGTCGAAAGGCAGTAACATACGGCGCCTTATTATTGGTCGTCGGTCATAGTCTTATGGCTTTTCACGGGCCCGCATCGATTATGGACGGCGATACGGTTGTTCGAAATGAATTTTATATCAATATATTTTTCTTGGCTATGGCGTTGATTGTTACTGGTGTTGGGTTTTTAAAAGCGAATATTTCAGCGATAGTTGGTAAATTATATGGCCCCAATGACCCAAGGCGGGATGGTGGTTTTTCAATCTTTTATATGGGTATAAATCTAGGTTCATTAATCTCAACAATTCTGGTTGGTTATGTGGGTGAAGTTTACGGTTGGAATTATGGGTTTTCTATTGCTGGCATTGGAATGCTGTTTGGTCTCTTGGTCTTTTTATGGGGACAAAAATTTCTTGATGGTCGTGCTGAACCCAGTAATCCTGCGGAATTAAAAGAAAAATCTCCCATCGGGATTAGCAAAGAATATACCATATATCTGTTTGGCTTTGCCTTAGTTGGCATAAGCTGGGTCATGCTGCATTATGATGAATTCGTCGTATCGTTGCTGGGGGTCACTGGCATTATCATGCTCGCTATAATTTTAACTTACGGCTATACTAAATGCACGAAAATAGAAAGGGAGCGCTTGATGGTAGCCTGCTTCCTTATCGCCTTGCAATCTGTATTTTGGGCGCTGTTTGAACAACAAGCTGCCAGTTTGACATTGCTTGCCGATCAACAGTTTGACCGCACTATTTTCGGCTGGGAAATGCAAGCCTCGCAAGTTCAAATGCTCAACGCTCTTTTCATCGTCATGTTCGCACCCGTGATGGCGTGGCTTTGGGTGGTGCTCGCCAAGCGTAAAATAGAACCTTCTACCCCGGCAAAATTTGGCTATGCCATGCTGATCATTGGCATCGGGTATATTGTTTTCTCATGGGGCATGAGCCTCGATATGGGAACCTCTAAAAGCTTCATGTGGTTAGTGTTTATTTATTTTGCCCTTACACTCGCCGAGCTTTTCTTAAGCCCCGTTGGCCTTTCTATGGTGACAAAATTAAGCGTTAGTAAAATTGTCGGCATGGTGATGGGAACATGGTTCCTCTTTACGGCCCTTGGTAACAATGTGGCGGGCTGGATCAGTGCCCTTACGGGGAGTGCGGAGCATGGCGCGGATAGCGGCGTGTTAGATATTGTCGCGACCATGGATGTTTATAGCACTATTGGCTATAGCAGCGTTGGTGTGGGGGTGATTATTTTAGCGATGACACCCATACTGAAGAAAAAAATGCATGGCGTTCATTAAATGACAGCAACTACTAAAGATCTGTATGCAGGCTCGCAAAAACGCGAATTAATGGGCCATCCTATTGGAATTTATATCTGCTTTCTAACTGAAATGTGGGAACGTTTTTCCTATTACGGTATGAGGGCGCTTCTTATTTTGTACCTGACCAAATATCATCTATTTGGTAGCCAAAAAGCCAGCATGATTTACGGTGCTTTTGTCGGTCTTGTTTATATGTTGCCGATTATCGGCGGCTATTTATCGGATCGATATTTGGGCAGTCGCAAGGCTGTGACTTATGGGGCTATTTTGCTTGTAATCGGTCATTTCATGATGGCCTTTCATGGCTCGGCCGCTTATATGGACGGCGATAAAGTGGTGCGCGATGATGCCTTCATTAGTGTCTTCTTTCTTGCCCTTTCATTGATTATCACTGGGGTAGGTTTCCTGAAAGCCAATATTACGACCTTGGTTGGTGCGCTATATGGGCCCAATGATCCGAGGCGCGACAGCGGCTTTACGATATTTTATCTAGGGCTTAATCTCGGTGCGTTTATTTCCATGCTGATCGTTGGTTATGTGGGGGAAACATACGGTTGGAACTATGGTTTTTCCATTGCCGGTATAGGGATGTTTTTTGGGTTGCTCGTGTTTTTATGGGGTCAAAAACTACTTGATGGTCATGCAGAACCGAGTGCGCCGGAACGGTTAAAAGAAGTGGCATTTTTAGGAATCAACAAGGAAAACACCATCTATCTGGGCGGTATTGCCATGGTGTTTTTAAGTTGGATTATGATGCAATATCAGGAACTCGTAGGCGTACTTCTTGGCACGTCCGGCTTTGTGATGATCGGTATTATTCTGATTTATGGATACACAAAATGCAGTAAAATAGAACGTGACAGGCTTATGGTTGCTTGTTTTCTGATCATTTGCCAATCGGTCTTTTATGCGTTATTTGAACAGCAGGCGGTGAGCTTGACCCTGCTTGCGGATCAACAATTTGATAAGACGGTATTTGGAATAGTATTAAAAGCATCACAGGTTCAAACTATGAATACGCTTTTTGTTGTGTTGCTCGCCCCCTTAATGGCATGGGCTTGGCTATGGCTCGGTAAACGAAATTTGGAGCCGACCACACCCTTAAAATTTGGTATGGCGATGTTGATTATTGGGGCTGGTTACATTGTTTTTGCTTGGGCCATGGGGACCGATAATAGTACATCGAAAAACTTTATCTGGCTCGTGTTTATTTATTTCACTCTTTCATTGGCAGAGCTTTTTATCATTCCCGTTGGCCTTTCTATGGTAACGAAAATGAGTGTTGCGCGAATAGCGGGTATGATGATGGGTACATGGTTTTTATTCATGGCGGTCGGTAATTATATGGCAGGGTGGATTAGCTCCCTTATGGGAGCAGGGGAACACGGAGGGACAAGCGCCGCTATGGATATGGCGGCGACCATGGATGTTTACCGGGTGATCGGATTTGTCAGTATTGGTGTTGGGATATTTATCTTCCTAATGACACCACTGCTTAAAAAAGGCATGCATAATATTCATTAAGTGAGCTTATTAATCTATATTTCCTAAGAATCTCTAAGAAAGACAGGCAAGTCGTTTGCTGGTATTTTCGCAGGAATTTGATACATCATATTACTGACAAAGCCGCGATGATAGGTGGCGTGATTGACGATATGGAGGATGATTTCCTCGCGGCTCATCCTTCCATTACCGCCGCCAACGAATTCAAACTCTATAATGGTTGATAATTCATCTTGTGATGATCGTTCCACCAGATCAAGATACCAACCATTCATAGTTTTTGTTGCGTTCCATAATTTTTGAATGGGGGGTGTTTCATCAGTATTTCTGGTGGTATAGCTGTGCTTGCTACCAGTAAGGTGAGCTTTAAAAATATCCTCAACGACATAAATATGATTTAAGGTATGTATAATCGTCTTAAAATTACTTTCACGAATCTTAGTGATTTCTGCCTCAGGGAGCTTAAGCACACTATCATAAGTGATTTCATCCGCCCAAATTTTATAATTCATGAGCATCTTTAAGGTGTTATTCTGACTTATATGATCCAATATCTTGTCCTATTAAATTTTTATTTAAAACACAGTCATTATTTCATCGATCGGCTTTTTCCATTTGGCATGCTCAGGAACTGTGGCATTTTCAGCAGGATGACCCACCACTAAAATCATTTCTGGTTTTTCAGATGGGGGGCGATCACAAAGTTGATTGAGAAATTTCATAGGGTTAGGAGTATGGGTCAAAGTGGTCAGACCGGCATTATGCAATGCGGTAATCAGAAACCCTGTGGCAATACCAACGGATTCGGTCACATAATAATTCTTAAATTTACGGCCATTACGGTCAGTGCTTGTGCGCTGGGCGAAAATAACAATGAGCCAAGGGGCGGTTGTTAAATGAGGTTTGCTCTCATTGGTACCAATCGGCTCAAGCGCACCTAGCCATTCATCACTAGCGCGACCCGAATAAAAAGTTTTTTCTTCTTCCTCGGCGGCGGCGCGGATTTTTGCTTTGGCTTCAGGGTTTTCTATAACCGCAAAATGCCAAGGTTGATGGTTGGCACCACTTGGGGCAAGGCCCGCGGCTTTAATGCAGTTTTCAATAATTTCTCGTGGCACGCTTTTCGTGGAATAGTCACGAACCGAGTGACGTTTTTTCATTAGGCTGAGAAAACTTTCAGATTTTTCAATCATTTCTTGGTCTGTCATGTCCCATTTATCAGGCATGGGAAGTTCTTTATATTGATGATCCAAAGGAATTGACGATTGGTATTTTTGATCTGTATCTGACATGGGGCGCCTTTTTAAATTATTTATGTTTCTTCTCTTAATATCTCAAGCTCAAGCCACTGTTCTTCTTTAGTATCAAGATCGCTTAATAGTTTTTCAATTTCCTTGGTGGCTATATTAAACCCGTCGGGATCTTTACTATAAAAATCTCCTGTCGCCAGTTTTTGCTCGGTCTGCTTTATGGCCGCTGTAATGGTGGCTATTTCTTTAGGTAGGTTTTCTAAGGCATAGTGATGTTTATAGCTTAGTTTTTTATTTTTTTGTGTTGAGGGAGCATTTTTCTGAGATTTGTTTTTTTTCTCAATTTCAATTTTAGGGCCATCAAGACGATTTTTGCGTTGGCGAACATAATCTGAATATCCTCCGGGATATTCTCGTACGTCGCCGTTACCTTCCATAACAATGGTTGATGTGACGAGGCGGTCTAAAAAATCACGATCATGACTGACAAGGAGTAAAGTACCCTCATAATCATTCAAGACATCTTGAAGCAAATCAAGGGTATCCATATCAAGATCATTGGTTGGCTCATCTAAGATTAATAAATTTGTTGGTTGAGCCAGTGTTTTGGCAAGAAGAAGTCTATTTTTTTCGCCGCCCGATAATGATCCAACGGGGGAGTGTGCCTGTGAGCTTTCGAAAAGAAAATCTTTGATATAGGAAATAATATGCTTGGAATGCCCGCGTACCATAATGTGATCACCGCCGTCACTTAATGTGTCCCAAACCGTGTCTGTATCCTTAATAAGGCTGCGGTGCTGGTCAAGGAAGGTGGCTTCTAAATTAGTGCCGAGTTTTACCGTTCCTTTATCCGGGCTAAGCGCGCCCGTTAAAATTTTAAGCAGCGTTGTTTTTCCCGCTCCATTAGGGCCGATAATACCGACCCGATCGCCGCGTAATATTTTAACGGAAAAATTCTCTAAAATGGTTTTATCACCAAATGAAATACTGACATCGATAGCTTCTATAACTTTCTTGCCCGACGCTTTGCCACTGTCTGTGGCCAGTTTGGCACTACCAACGACGGCGATTTGTTCCGCTCTTTGCGCCCTAAGTTCCCAAAGGGAGCGCATTCGACCCATGTTGCGTTTGCGCCGTGCCGTAATACCCTTATGGGACCAGTCGGTTTCTTTTTCTATCAGCTTGTCCAGTTTAGCGCGCTCAGTACTCTCTTGTTCTAAAATGGTTGATGACCATTGATCAAACTCAGAAAAACCCTTATCGAGGCGGCGAACCTTACCGCGATCAAGCCAGAATGTGGTATTGGTCAAATTGGTTAAAAAAGCACGATCATGACTGATCATCACCAAAGCTCCGCGCCAGTTTTTTAATTTATTCTCTAACCATTCAATGGTTGATATATCCAAATGGTTGGTGGGTTCATCAAGCAGTAAAATATTCGTATCAGAAACCAAGGCTCGGGCAATAGCGGCGCGGCGCCGTTCCCCACCGGAAAGAATTTTAGTGAGCATCGCACCATCAAGTCCGATTTCTGCTAATATAATATCAACCTGAAAATGGTCTTCTAATGAACTATGATTAAGGCCACTCACCACATAATCATGGGTGGTTTTAAAGGCCGATAAATCAGGATCCTGTTCTAGGTAAGTGACATGACATCCTGGTTGGATAAAGCGGGTGCCATAATCAGGTTCCACCGTGCCATGAATAATTTTCATTAATGTGGATTTACCGGCACCGTTACGCCCGACAAGAGAAATCCGGTCACGCTCACCAATAGATAGTTCAGCATCATTAAAGAGCGGATCTGGGCCAAATCGTAAGCTCATGTTGTTTAATGTTAGTAAGGGTGGCGCCATCAGGCTGATACTCCGAGTTGATAATCCTACGCCAATAACATAAATGTGATATGTTGTTAATAGAATATGCGGATTTAATTAGATATAACGAAAGAAAGTAAAATTACAGGATATTAAAATGTTAATTAAAATTAGAAATTCGTGGGATTTATCAGACAATGACGTAACGTCTGAGGCTCATTATAAATCACGCAGAGAGCTGCTTAAAACCGCTGGTATTGTTGGGCTCGGCACTGCAATTAATTTATTATCGCCAAGTTTTTCTTTTGCTCAAACGCTCAAAAACCAGCTCGCCAATGAATATGATGGCCGTGATTTAACAGACCAACAAACCCAATTAAAAGCCATATTAGGCTACAATAATTTCTATGAATTTGGCACAGAAAAAGAAGATCCATCAAGAAATGCCCATAGTTTAAAGCCTGAGCCTTGGACAGTGAGCGTTGATGGTCAGTGTGAAAACCCTGGCACTTATAGTGTCGAAGATCTGATTGATTTTAATAAACTTGAACAACGTATATACCGCATGCGTTGTGTGGAGGCATGGTCAATGGTCATTCCGTGGGTGGGGGTCTCATTATCAGAGGTGATCAATAAATTAAAACCCAAATCCAACGCCAAATATATTTATTTTGAAACTTTGGTTGACCCTGAACAAATGCCTGGTCAACACAGAAGCGTGATTAAATGGCCTTATCGGGAAGGTCTGCGCATGGATGAAGCGATGCATCCTCTTACACTGATGGCGGTGGGTTTATATGACCAAAAACTTGCCAATCAAAACGGCGCACCCTTGCGCCTTGTTGTGCCGTGGAAATACGGCTTTAAAGGGGTTAAATCTATCGTTAAAATCTCATTTGTGGAACAAAAACCAAACACAAGTTGGATGAGACTTGCCCCTCATGAATATGGCTTTTATGCCAATGTTAACCCCAACGTCGCCCATCCGCGGTGGTCGCAAGCCAATGAACGTCGGATCGGTGATTTTGGCCGAAGGGACACATTAATGTTCAATGGATACGGCGAACAAGTTGCCCATCTTTATGATGGAATGAATTTAAAAAGAAACTTCTAATGATTAAAGCTTTGCGCAAGAACTTATTACGCATCTGCTTGCATCTATTATCCTTGATCCCTGCAACGTGGTTGGGCTGGCAAGTGTGGTTATGGGTTAATTTCGCCGCTCATGATTTAACGGCCAATCCAATCGAATATATCACTGACTTTACGGGAGGCTGGACCATACGCTTTTTGCTGATCACTTTATCAATCAGCCCACTCTCTCGCTTAACTAAATGGTCGCTGCTCAAATATCGTCGCCTTTTTGGTCTTTATGCTTTTCTCTATGGCCTTTTGCATTTTTTAAATTATATGGTGCTTGATTATTATTTCGATTGGCCTCTTATTATCGAAGACATCTTTAAGCGTCCAGCCATTAGTTTTGGTATGATGGCCTTTTGTCTTCTGATACCGCTTGCCGTAACATCTTTTAAATTTGTCATTAAAAAAATGGCTAAAAGCTGGCAGACCCTTCACCAACTTATTTATCTATTGACCATTTTTGCCGTCATTCATAATTATATGATGGTTAAGGCAGATGTGCTCGTTCCAATAATTCATGGTATAATTCTTAGCTTTCTATTAGGCTATAGAATTATAACGCGTTGGAATAAGCAAAAATCAATATTTAAAAAGCAATTAGCATGGAACAATATTCTACAGAAATAACCTTTCAAACATCGGGAGCCAGCTTGCTAAATGTCACTGGACCATTGGCGGATTGGGTCGATAGTTGTTCTATTAACCAAGGATTATTAACGGTTTTCATACGTCATACCTCGGCATCATTGACCATTCAGGAAAATGCCGACCCTGATGTTTTATATGACCTCGAAGAATTTTTTGGAAAATTAGTGCCGCAAGACGGCGTTCATTATCGCCATAATACGGAAGGCAAAGACGATATGCCCGCCCACATTAAATCGGCTCTGACCAACGTTCAACTGACCATTCCCGTTATGGACGGGAAAATGGCATTGGGTATATGGCAAGGCATTTATATATTTGAACATCGTGCTCACGCCCATAAACGTTCTTTGGCGTTGCATTTAATGGGGAAATGATTAACTTTATTTAAAATAAAAAATATAGGATTAAAATTACTATGGATAAAATTTTGCTTAAAAATAAACTTTTAAATACTCGCCGTGGTCTTCTTAAAGGCACAGGATTAAGCGTTTTGGCCTATTTAGGGGCCAGTAATATTAAGGCTTTTTCCCAAGGAGTTGATTTTAAAAATAGTGAAAATATGAGCGACGATATTCTATTTGCAGAGGTAAGAAAGCAGCTCATGCTTAAAGAAAATCTTGTCTATCTAAACACAGGAACATTAGGGCCAGCACCAAAACTCGTTTTTGATAAAATTGCGGCCATGATGACGAGGCTAGAGGCCAACCCTGCCATTGAAAACTTTGGCCCTATGGGTAAAATGATGGAACAAACCCGTGGCAAAGTCGCCCGCTTTATGGGGGCAGACGAAGATGAAATTATTTTAACCCGTAATACAACAGAAGGCATCAGCATTGTCTGCTCAGGCATTGATTGGACGGCTGGTGATGAAATATTGACCACTAATCACGAACATGGTGGTGCGGAAACAGGGTTAGAGTTTTTAGCGGATACCAAAGGGGCGGTGATTAAGAAAATAACCATGCCTTACCCTGCAAAAGATAAAAAACAACTTCTTGATCTTGTTGCGGCCAATATTACCGATAAAACCAAACTGATTTTATTGAGCCATGTGGTAACAGTAACAGGGTTGCGCTGGCCTATTAAAGAGGTTTCAAAAATGATAGAAGGGCGCAATATTTTATTGATTGTTGATGGTGCTCAGGCTCCCGGTATGCTTCATATTGACCTGCATGACATGGGTTGCGATTTTTATGCTTGTAGTGGTCATAAATGGATCATGGGGCCAAAAGAAACAGGCATTTTATACATGCGTAAAGCGGTGCAAAATAAAGTCAATAATGTCTTTATTACGGGCGGCTATGCAACCTATTCCCATTCAAGTGGCACGAGAAATGCACCGATTATTATTGGATTTGGTGATGTTATTGACTGGCATATGGCCATTGGTAGTAAACGGAGCGAAAAACGCTGTCTTGATCTGGCGGGATATTGTCGCAAACAACTAGCCAAGGTAAAAGGATTGACAATAATAAGCTCTGATAATCCAGAATTATCATCAGCCATTGTCAGTTTTAGCCTTGATGGTGATGTTAAAAACGGTGATGTTTTCACTCAAATGAGGGATAAAAACATCACCATTAAAAGATTACCGCAATATAATGCTATTCGCATTTCAAATCATATGTTTACCACCAACAAAGATGTTGATCAGATGATCACTTTGCTCAAAGAAATCATCGCTTAAATTGCGACTTAAGCCCTTATAATTTAAGTGAATTTTAGAAATCATATAAAATACCGACACGGGCGATGGTGTCGGTTTTTTTATGATCAAGTGGAGCATCACGGTTATATAAAATATCATATGATATTTTACCACTTAATGCGCCGCTCACTTTAATTTTATAATCGGTTTTATTTTCAACAACCATTCTGTTACCCACATAAACTTTTGTTTCATTACTAAGTTCACTACGCTCATTGATGGCCCATGAAATTAAACTGCTACCAAATGCGGTTATATCAGTGATGTATTTTTCTGTACTTTCTGGCTTTGTTATTAATAAAGCGGGGCCCGCTTCCACGCTCCATGTGAATGTGTCATTATTCAATACTTTTAAACCATAACCGACATTGAGGGTAAATCGCTTATTAAAGGCACCGAAACTATCCCCTTCAAAGCTTGAATAGCCAGTGATATAGGAGATGTCACTGATGCTATAGTCTGATTTATAAGCAATGCCGTAACGGCGTTTATTAATAATGCTATCACTACTGTTATAATCGAAATAACTGGTGACAGTTTGATGAAATCGTCCAAGGTCTCTTTCAAATTTGGTCGCCGTTCCAAAGGACTTTTGGCGGGTGTTCCCTGTTGAATATAAAAGGTTTATTTCAATGTCTTTGTCCCAGCCGGGTAAGAAGAACCGGGAAAATTTCTCTGCCCCTTGGTCGGAAAAAATAGTTCCTTCAACGGAGGGCGCGGACGGGATTTGTTTGACGATGATCGGTTCTGCAATGACCGGTTTTGTGACGACCACTTCGACGGGGGCGTTTTCTTTTCTAATTTGGTGAGCTACTTTTTTAATTTCCACCTCATCTTCGGGGTAGGCTGCGATCATTAATTCAATTAATGTATCAAAATTCTTGCCCCCGTCCTTTTGGGCGGCGGTCATCATTAAAGTAAATTGTCCGGGGGTTACTTCGCTGTGGGCAATGGTGGAGAGGGCAGGTAAAAAAAACAGCCCCACTAAAAAGGCTGTTTTGTAGAAAATATTATTCATTATATTGTCTCTAGTTTTATTTATTAAATGTTAGGTAAAATGACAGCGGCACAACTGTGGCAATGGTCTCTAAACCCGCTAGTCCTCGTAATATTTCAATGGCATCAGTCAATTCAAAATCATCCCCGTCAACGAATATGACATGTTGAGGAACAATCATTACGTTGTTTTCACCAAGTCTCACAACCACTAAATTTACATCAATTTCAGTTTTCTCGCCAACGAGTTCAAGTATTAATGATGTTTCTATGATTTTGTTTTCGCCAATTTTAAGGGCTTCAAACGACTTTAAATCAATATTCCCTGACAAGGTTGCTTTGGGATTATTAGCTACTTTAAAGACAATATCACGCATGCGTTGGTTACGTAATTCAATAAGCGTATCGACGCTTGATAGGTCAATCTCTAGGTTAATTTGCCCAGTCTCTGTAATGTGTCCTGAAATATTTTTAAAAGTGTTATTTTCGCCAATGGCATCATTTTTAACAGTACCATAGGAAAGATTAGAATTTTTTGCATCCAATGTCCAATCGGCCAAAGC
>CALDNY010000263.1 GCA_937914685.1 uncultured Kordiimonadaceae bacterium | reverse complement strand
GAACTAAAACAGTGGGTTAAAGAGAAACTAGAGTAGTTATCTGGGTCAGCCCCATTATCTTTAATAATTTTAATAGCCCTATTAGTATATTCATAAATAAATTTTATTACAAAAATGAGGGAAAAATGGCCAATTCAATTCTTAAATCATCACTGATTGCCGCCGCACTAATGATCAGTACAACCACCACTTTAATGGCGGCAACATTAAGCGAACGCCAATTAGACACCATGGTAGAAACTGCCATGGAGACTTTTAAGATACCCGGTATTGCCGTGGGTATCATTAAAGATGGAAAAATCGAACATTTAAAAGGTTATGGTGTCCGTGAAGTGGGTCATAGAGAGCCGATAGACGCCAATAGCATGTTTGCCATCGCCTCCAACAGTAAAGCCTTTACAGCAACGGCCTTGGCAATCCTTGTTGATGATGGGGTTATTGGCTGGGATGATAAAGTGATAGATTATATTCCTAATTTCCGACTTCAGGACCCTTGGATTACCCGCGAATTTACTATTCGAGATTTATTGACCCACCGTAGCGGTATGGGGCTTGGTGCGGGTGATTTAATGTTTTGGCCAACGACAGAAGTAACCCGTGAACAGATTATCCAAAATGTTCGCCACCTTAAAATGGTCAGCGGTTTTCGTGCAGCTTATGCCTATGATAATTTATTATATGTCATTGCCGGTGAGGTCATTGCCGCCGCGAGTGGTATGGGATATGAACAATTCATTGAAAAACGCATCATTGCCAAACTTGGTATGGCAGACGGCTGTGCGGCAGATATTTCGACCTTAAGTGACGACGATAATATCGCACAACCCCATGTAATGGTTGACGGAAAACTTCAAAAGGCCAGTCGATTACAAAATATGGGAGAACCGATGGTAATTGCCGCGGCAGGGGGCATTCAATGTAGTGCGGCAAGTTTAATGAAATGGTTAGATATGCATTTGAATGATGGCGCGGGGCTTGTTTCAAAAAAACAACATGATCAAATGTGGTCACCACAAACCATCATTGCGGTTAATGAACATGATCATCAATGGCACGGCACCAATTTCACCGCTTATGGCCTTGGTTTTAGATTAAAGGATTATCACGGTTACAAACATGTCTCTCATACAGGGGGATTACTAGGAATGGTTACTTATATCGCCATGATCCCTCAACAAAAGCTTGGTGTTGTGGTCTTGACCAATCAGGAGAATGGATCTGCCATGCGCGCGATTATGAA
>CALDNY010000262.1 GCA_937914685.1 uncultured Kordiimonadaceae bacterium | reverse complement strand
ATGGCTTAGCCAAAAAGATAAAAACTGGCACGCTTCATGCAATTATAATCGTGAAGGTCCGATGTAGGGACATTAATTTATGGAGATAACATTATGGGCATTTTTACACGCCTGACAGACATTATAAATTCTAACATTACCCATATTTTGGATAAAGCCGAAGATCCGGACAAAATGATCCGTATGATGGTTCAGGAAATGGAAGATACATTGGTCGAAGTACGTTCTTCTGCGGCGCGGGTTATTGCCGAACGCAAAGAATTAGACCGTAATATTAACCGCCTTAGCGTAGTTCAAAATGATTGGTATGCTAAAGCAGAATTGGCATTAAGCAAAAATAGAGAGGATTTGGCAAATGCAGCACTCATTGAAAAATCAAAATTGGTGGACCTCGCTCTGGAGTTGGAGCAGGACTGTGATCCTTTAAGGGAAGCCTTGAAGAAATATGAAAAAGACATTATTTTACTTGAGGCTAAAATAAAAGAGGCGAGGACAAAACAAAAAGCATTATCCGAGCGTCAAAATTCAGCCAGTTCACAGCTTAAAGTACGGTCACGTTTATATGATAATCGTATTGAAAATGTCATGAACCGTTTTAATCTTATGGAAAAACGGGTTGAAGAAACAGAAAGCAAAGTCGAAGCCACGGACCTAGGTCGTGAGAAATCTTTACAGGAAGAATTCATTGATCTTGAATCGACGGAAAAAGTGGCAGATGAACTTGCCGAATTAAAAGCAAAGCTTGCTAAAAATACAAGCAAAGCTTCAAAAAAAGCATAAAAAGTGTATCTTGATTATAAATTAATCAAGGAAAGGATTAAAAATGGAAGCAGTAGCGATAGTATTTATGGTAGTTGTCGCCCCGATTTGGATGTTTTTTCATTATAGTACCAAATGGAAATCTTCGAAAACAATCTCTAATGAAGATGAAAATATTCTTGGTGATTTATGGGAAAGTGCCGACCGAATTGAAAACCGTATTAAAAATATAGAACGTATTCTTGACGTAGAATCTCCAGATTGGAGGGAAAAATAATGTATGAAGATGATAAAAGCCATCACAAAACGCCAGGCTATAAAAAACTTTATCTCGACCGGAAACATGCCAAAGTTTCAGGCGTATGTGCGGGTATTGGTGATTATATAGGGGTTGATCCGTTTATTGTACGGGTGGTGACAGTGGTCAGTATGTTGTTTGGCATTCCGATCATTATTCTTGGCTATATATTCTTAGTATGGTTTTTAGATGACAAGCCAATTGATCTGTATGAAAGCAAAGACCATAGCGAATTTTGGAAATCAGTAAGAACCGAACCATCTAACACGGTGCGCGATATTCGTTATAAATTTCGTGATATTGAACGCCGGTTACGGGCGGCGGAGGCTCATGTAACCTCACCGCAATATAATCTTCACCGCGAAATTAATGATTTAGAAAAAGAATAAGATGGATATTGTGGTCACTGTTCTATCAGAAAAACCGTCACGGGGAATCTTTAAATTTGGCAACAAAAATTATCCCTGCGCGCTTGGCAAAGGTGGTGTTGCCACAAATAAAAGAGAAGGCGACCACAAAAGTCCTCTGGGTTGTTTTGCCCTTCGCCGTATTTATTATCGTTATGACAAGCTTGAACGACCTCTTTATAGTAAAGTTCCTATGATGGCGCTGTTAAAAGAGGATGGTTGGTGTGATGATCCAGATGATGCGTCTTATAATAAATCTGTGATGTTACCGTATCACGCCAGTGCTGAAAAACTTTGGCGTGATGACGATCTTTATGACGTGTTGATTGTACTTGGTCAC
>CALDNY010000261.1 GCA_937914685.1 uncultured Kordiimonadaceae bacterium | reverse complement strand
CCAAAGCATGGCCCAAGCGACAGTTCGCTAATACAAATCATCGCTTTTTTACCAATTTTATTAAGCCCATCGCCAAGGCCGACCGTGGTTGTGGTCTTGCCTTCGCCGGCCGGGGTTGGGGTGATGGCGGTCACTAAAATAAGTTTACCGTCCTTTTTACCAGATAAGCTCTCAATATAATCAAGCTTTACCTTGGCCTTATCATCGCCGTAGCGAATAAGTTCTGACGCGGGAATATCAATTTTAGCCGCGATTTCCTCAATAGGTTTTCCAGTGGCGGCACGGGCTATTTCAATATCACTTTTATATTTTTTACTCATGGATTTTATCTCTTTTGCTGATTATTATTTTAAATATTCTCACTTCTTACTCTTTGTTTCCAGTTGATAAAACAACCAGAAGAAAAATTAATGCATCATATTTGCTGTTGTTATTCTATTTTTTAGCAAATTTTGTCACTTTATCAATTTCGGGAAAGCGTCTTGGTGGTTTTCTGTGCAGTGTTGCTTGCTCATAACCATAAGCAACGGCGAATAATATATCTTCGCTATAAGCACGGCCAAGAATCTGCAATCCTACGGGCAATTCACCGTGGGAATAGCCCATAGGCACCGTTACAGCAGGAAGACCAGTGGCAGGGGCCACGCGTTGGCTATTATCGCCTTTATAATCTTCGTCGGCGCGGGCTAATAAAGCAGGCGGATTGGTCCATGATGGGTAAATAATGACATCCACATCATATTTATCCATTGCTTTATCCACATCCGCTTTATAGGCATTACGCCCGGGATGGTTTGGAAATTCGAGGCATGGCGGGGTTTCGTCGCGTGGGTGAATATCAAGGGGGCCTGCGCCAAAACTTTCTAAGCCGCCTTTTACATACGGGGAATATTGGCCGCTTTCATAAACTTCCATCACATCTTTGATCGGTGCATCGGGGCCTAAACTTTTAAGATATTCATGCATATCATAACGAAAACGCCGACAAAAATTAGGGGCGTCTAAATGTTGGACAAAATTATCAATTTCAAAGGGATCAACAATGATCGCCCCTGCCGCTCTTAAATCCTCAATCGCCTTGATAAAAATGGCGATAATTTCTGGATCCGCATCATCCGTATCAACAAGGGTGCGCAAAACGCCAATACGCTTACCTTTAAGCGCATCTTTATCAAGATATTTTGTATAGTCCGCTTTGCGCTTACCGCGCCCGAGTTCAGTCATGTAATCCGCAGGATCATAGCCTGCCACCACATTAAACATCAACGCACCATCACGAACCGTACGGGTCATGGGGCCCGCGACATCGCGGTCAAAAGCAAGCGGGATAATGCCATCGCGGCTCGTTAAGCCAATGGTTGAACGAATACCAAATAACGAAAGATGCGATGATGGGCCGCGAATGCTGTTGCCCGTATCGGACCCCATACCCGCAACGCCAAAGCTTGCCGCCGTACCGGAAGCGGTACCACCGCTTGACCCTGCGGGAACCCGTGATAAATCATAGGCATTGGCGGTAACACCGAAAGATGAGCTTTTGGTTTGACGCGGGCTAAACGCCCATTCAGCCATATTGGTTTTTGCAATAACAATCGCCCCTGCCTCGCGCAGTTTTCTTACCATGAAAGCATCATCAGGCGGATAGCTATTTTTAAGGGCGATCGAACCACCAGTGGTCGGCAAATCATGAGTATCATAATTATCTTTAATCAAAACGGGCGCGCAATATAACGAGCCTAAAGCTTCGCCATTTTTTATGGCTTTATCAATTTCATCAGCTTTAAGCAGTGCTTTAGTGTTGATTACCGTAATGGCGTTTAATTTACTTTCTTTATCAAAAATATTGATACGATCAAGATAGCCTGAGACAATTTGACGGCACGTCATTTGGCCAGATTTTAAGGCGCCATGGATATCATCAATGGTCGCTTCAACAAATTTGAAATTTTGAGCAATGGCGTTATTTGAAAAACAAAACACACATAACAAGACAATAGATATATTTTTAAACAAGATGGTCTTCCTCTCATTGTTTTTATTTTATGGTAAACCATTTTTTTTAATTGAGGAAGATGATTTTCTTTTTATATTCTATCAATGAAATATGCGAAAAATTACTTTTAAGGAGTTGACACTCACCGTTCTTTCTTTATTTATTTTCTTTCTCAGTGGTAAGAAATAGTTTATATTCATTAAATATATTTAACAAGGAGAGTGAATGAGTATCTTTCTTAAAGATTATCAAGATTATGAATCCCTATCAAAGAATATCAAAGTACCTGAACTTTCTCAAAGCCAAGAAGTTTTATTATTAGATTGGTTTGAAAAATGTTCTGATGGGCCGGGGCATCTTCCAACGCGACGCGAATTTCGACCAGAACATTATGCCAAACATATGCCATTTGTTGTTATATTTGATATTCTTGAGGAGCCATTAGATTTTAAATATCGTTTTTTTGGAACGATGGTCCGTCAACATTCTCATG
>CALDNY010000260.1 GCA_937914685.1 uncultured Kordiimonadaceae bacterium | reverse complement strand
CAATCAATTACCATCTCTATAAAGCAAATAATGCGATGAAGTGAATTATTTATGCGATGAACGACATTTGCAGACATTGTCGTATAAAAAATTATCTATTAAACTTCTACACTATAGGAGATAAAAGATATGGCAAAGAATTTTTCACACATAATATTATTTATAGGCATTCTTGCCTTAGCTCAAAGAGCATCGGCAGACGAATTAAGCATTAAGCATGATTTGAAAGATTTTGATGAAATTCGCATTGAAAATGTTGGAATTGAGCTCGAAGTCACAGCGGGTGAAGATTTTGAGGTCATTGTTGATGGTGATGAAGTAAATGTTCGCAATCTTAAAGTAAAGGTCAGAGGGGATAAGTTGGTCCTCTATAGAGAAGATGATGACAAACAATTATGGAACCGCAATGGAAATTCGGGCTTAACGGTACATGTTAAGATGCCGATCTTCTCAGGGCTTGATCTTCGTGGTGCGGTAGAGGCGAGGATTAAAAATGTCGATAGTGATGATGTGATGTTTGATTTAAAAGGCGCTGGCGACATTGAAGTTGAGGGAAAATGTAAATCATTAACAATTGACTTAAAAGGCGCAGGCGATTTTTCAGCTAAAGACTTAATATGTCAAACCGTTGATGTTGATTTAAAAGGTGCTGGAGATATTGATGTTTATGCCAGCGAAGAAGCAAATGTTGAAATTAAAGGGGTGGGTGAAATTGATGTTTATGGTCACCCCAAAAAAGTGTCAAAAGATGACGGCTTTCTTAGCAGCATTACAATTCATTAACAGAAGAAAATTAAACGGGATATTTTAAAAGGAGAATATTATGAATAAACTAATTAAAATGACGGGAGTATCGGTTATTGCTCTTTCTGCGGCGTTATATGTATCGTCTTTGACGGAAACTATGGCTAAAGATATTACCCAACAATCCGATCTAAAGAATTTTTCTAAGGTGAAATTAAACACTGGCGCAGATATTAAAATTTCAATGGGTAAGAGCTATTCAATAGTTCTATCTGGCGATGAGGAGCGCATTGGCAATACTGAGCTTGAAGTTAAGGGCGGTACGCTAAAAATTAAACAAAAAGAGAGAAATGTGCATTATGACAGCGACCAAAAAATGCTCATTACCATGGTCATGCCGAATATTGAAGAGATGCAAATTAACGGCTCTGGTGACGGTGAAATTACGGGCGTTAATAATAAATCATTAACCCTTAGTATAAATGGCTCTGGTGATTTGGATGTTTCTGGTAAAACCGATGCTTTAGGGATTAGTATAAATGGCTCTGGCGACATTCGTATGGACGAAGTGAGAGGCAAAGATGTTACGGTTTCTATTAATGGTTCTGGCGATGTGGAGCTTGATGGTGGCTCGTGTCAAACCTTTAAAATAGGTATTCGGGGCTCAGGCGACGTTGAAGCAAAAGACATGAAATGTAAAGATGTTGATGTTAATGTATCAGGATCAGGCGATAGTAGTGTTTATGCCAGTAATAGTTTAAAATTTGATAATCACGGTTCTGGAAATGTTGATGTTTATGGTAAACCAAAAACTGTGATCGATAGTGAAGCTAAACGTAGAAGCAAAATTACTGTTCATTAATAGTTAAAATATGATATCCCGAAAGAGCTTATGAGCTTTTTTGGGATATGTTTTCAAAGGAAATAACATGATCAAATTAAATAAATTAATGAGCGTATCTATCATTGCTTTATCGGCGGTTGTAATCAGTTCCGCGCAGGCCAATGATATTACTCAAAAATTAGATTTGAAGAATTTTTCTAAAGTTATTTTAGACGTTCCAGCAGATTTGCAAATTTCTGTGGGCGGCGATTTTTCTGTTACGGTTAGCGGTAATGAGGAACGTATAAAAAATACTGTATTTGATATATCGGGTGATCGGTTAAAGATTAAAAGGAAGAAGAAAAATTTTAGCTTCTTTAACAAGGGTTATGATGGGCAAATGAATATTTTAATCACCATGCCTGATATAGAAGCCATGAAAATAGACGGTTCTGGCGATACCACAATCACTGGCGTTAATAATAAAGAGTTAGAGCTTTCTATTGATGGGTCAGGCAATTTAAGCATGCGCGGTAAAAGCGAAAAGTTAGAGATAAATATTGATGGTTCTGGTGATGTTGATGTGGAAGACTATCGCGGCAAGCAAGTGAATGTGGAGATTGATGGTTCTGGCGATGTGGATATAGAGGGCTCATGCGAAAAACTTGATATTGAAATTGACGGCTCTGGTGATGTTCACGCCAAAAAATTAACCTGCATAGATGTGGATGTTTATGTTGATGGTTCTGGCGATAGTTTTGTTAATGCAAGCGGTTCATTGAAATTTGATGGTGATGGCTCTGGCAATGTTGATTTATACGGCAACCCAAGTGAAGTTATTGATAATTTTAGCAAAAGAAATAGCAATATTCGAATTCATTAAACTCTAGGCGGGTTTAATGAAACTATCCATGACTTTGCGCGATGATCCCATTTCAAAATCAATCATCGCTTTGTTACCATCAATTTCACTGATTGTGCCATAACCGAATTTATCATGAAAGACCCGATCGCCGATCGAATATTCGGATTGAATAATTTTTCCAGCTGAACGTCTATGATTTGATGTTGGTTTTTTAGCCGTTGCTCGATCTAATTGATATTTTTCACGTCCTTCGCCAAAATTAAAGCCTAGGCTTGATCTCGAATAATCATTTCCACCAGTGCTTTCTTTCGCGCTAGTCAAACCTTGTTGGCCGTGGCGTTCAATATGCTCATGGGGTAATTCTTCAATGAAGCGTGATGGAATGGGGCTCATATAATTTCCGAACATATACCGACTTGCCGCATAAAATATGAAGGCGCGTTTTTTAGCACGGGTTAGCCCTACATAAGCAAGCCTGCGTTCTTCTTCTAAGCCTTCCATACCGTGTTCTTCAATGGATCTTTTACTGGGGAAAAGCTCTTCTTCCCAGCCGGGCAAAAACACATTATCAAATTCCAATCCTTTTGAGCCATGCAGGGTCATGATACTGACACTGTCCTGACCACTGGCCGCTGTGTTTTCCATGACCAATGAGATGTGCTCTAAAAATTCTTCTAAACCTTCAAAACTGTCCATACCGCGGATAAGTTCTGATAAATTTTCTAATTTCCCCGGGGCATCAGGTGATTTATCATTGCGCCATTTATCGAGATAACCGCTTTCTTCAAGGATGGTTTCGCTAAGGTCTAAATGGCTAACATCGTTTGCTAAATCTCGCCATCGATCAAAATTTTCAATCAACAAAGTTAAAGAAGTGCGCGCTTTTTTTGCAATATCTTCGGTTGTTATGATTTGACGCGCGGCTTTTATCAGGGTTGAGCGATCCGCTCTGGCAATTTTATGCAATTTTGCCACGGTGCTATCGCCAATACCGCGCTTGGGGACATTGATGATGCGTTCAAAAGCCAAATCGTCATCAGGATTAACAATGACCCGAAGATAAGCCATGGCGTCTCTTATTTCGGCTCTTTCGTAAAAACGGACGCCGCCGATGATTTTATAAGCCACACCCAACGTTAAGAAATTTTCCTCAAATTCACGGGTTTGAAAGCCTGCGCGAACAAGGATCGCCATCTGACGCAATGATTGTTGTTGATGTTGTAAATTTTCAATAATCTCACCAATGGCGCGGGCTTCGGCGCGACCGTCCCATACCGCATTGACGCTCACTTTGTCGCCGCCTTTTGATGCGGTCCATAATGTTTTACCCAAGCGACCTTGGTTAGCATCAATCAGGCCACTTGCGGCACCAAGAATATGGGAAGTAGAACGGTAATTTTGTTCTAAGCGGATGATTTTTGCCCCCTCGAAATCCTTTTCAAAGCGCAATATATTCCCGACTTCAGCACCGCGCCAGCCGTAAATAGATTGGTCATCATCACCGACACAGCAGATATTTTTATGACCCATAGCAAGCAAGCGTAGCCATAAATATTGCGAGACATTGGTATCTTGATATTCATCAATGAGGATATATTTAAAGCGGTGTTGGTATTCGCTTAAAATTTGCGGATTATTTTGAAATAGATTTAAACAAAGTAGAATTAAATCACCAAAATCGGCAGCATTAAGCTCCTTTAATCGTGCTTGATAGCTTGCATATAATTTTATCCCTAAGCCCTCTGCGTAATCCTGTGCTTCACTTTTTGGCACTTGACTTGGCAACAGGCCTTTATTTTTCCAGCGATCAATCAGCCCTGCTAGCATTCTTGGCGGGTATCGTTTTTCATCAATATCAACGCCGCGTATCAGCTGTTTAAGCAATCGCAACTGATCATCCTGATCGAGGATCGTAAAATTAGAACTGAGCCCTACGAGGTCGGCATGACGCCTTAATATTTTAACGCAAATTGAATGAAAGGTGCCAAGCCAGAACATATTTTCCACAGCATCACCGATGATCGCTCCCACCCGATCCTTCATTTCCAAGGCCGCTTTATTGGTAAAGGTTACTGATAATATTTGGTTGGGAAAAGCCCGGCCCGGGGCTAGAATATGGGCAAGTCTTGTGGTTAAAACACGGGTTTTACCTGTTCCTGCCCCCGCCAGAACAAGCACAGGTCCATCAATTTGTTCTACGGCCTTTAATTGTGGTTCATTAAGCCCTTCAATATAAAAGGGAGGCACAGTATTTTGCCCTTCTTGGTCGTAAGAAGGGGGGGATGGTAAATTATCAAGATCAAATGGGTCAGACATGACATATTATATAACGTAAAATTCATCAAACAACAGATGAAATTCTATAAAAATATATTTAAATTTCTTCGGCCTCTATTAAAATTTTATTATAAGCCCGAAGCAAATTACGATGGGATAAAACCCCAACGATTTGGTTTTGATCATCTTCTGCAATCACAGCTATATTTTCATCTCCCGTTTGTTCAAATAAATATACAGCGCTGTACAAACTATCGTTTGGACTGAGGTGGAAAGAGTGTTCTCGACAAATATCGAGAGTTGTTAATTGCTCGATAGGACTATCTTTTTGATACCCTTCTTGTAGTTCATTGAGGGTGATGATGCCAATGATTTCAAACGTTTCATCTAAGACAAATAAAACATTATAGTGCAGTTTGACGATAAGTTCTTTGACGCGCTCTAGGCTAGTTTCTGTCCCGACAGTGCTAAAGTCATGGCTCATTATTTTTTTGACTTTAAATTGTTGACTTAAATATTTTGCCCGACTTCCTTCCATATCCTGACCTTTTCTTTTTAATTGTAGATGAAAAAAGGAGGTGGCTTTTAAATGATGGGTGGTAATAAGGTTGGCTGTTACCACAGCGATCATCAGCATCAGGGTGATTTGATAATCACCGGTCAGCTCAAAAATAATCAAAATGGTTGAAATGGGGGCGCCAAGTACGGCTGATGAAACCGCGCCCATGCCAACAATGGCATAAAGACCATAATCACTAGCCAATTCAGGAAAGGCCAGAGTGGCTACATAACCAAATGTACTGCCGATGACCGCCCCTAATAATAAAGAAGGGCTAAATATTCCAGTACCGTAACGAAATGCCAAACTAATGGAAGTGGCGGCGATTTTAGCAATGATCAATAGACAAAGTAAATCAATGGGTATGGCGTTTTTTAAAGCCGCGTCCGTGGTGCCGTAACCAGCCCCTAAAATATAGGGACAGAAGATAGCGATCAGGCCGATCGCCAATCCACCAATAGGGGGCCTTGTCCAGGAGGGGATTGGAATTTTATTGGCGATGTCTTCTGTGAAGAAAATAGCTTTAATAAAAATAATCGCCACCAAGGCACTAACGGCCCCTAACAGTAGAAATGCGGGAAATTCCAAGAAACTGGCAACATGATAGTCAGGCAAGATAAAGGCGGGAAAGTTGCCGAAATGTATTCTTGATATAATGGCGGCGGTTACCGATGAAATAACAATCGGCGCAAAAGCATGAAGGGCATAATGACCAAGGATAACTTCAAGTGCAAAAAAAACGCCTGCGATTGGTGCATTAAAGGACGCTGAAATGGCGGCGGCCACACCACAGCCAAATAAGGTCCGGCACATTCTATCCGATAAATGAAAACGCCCAGATATCCATGATGATAATGTGGCACCAAGGTGGACAACAGGGCCTTCCCGTCCCGCCGCGGAGCCAGTACCAAGGGCGATTGCCGCGGTAATGGCACTGAATATTCCTTCTTTTGCTGACATTTTAGTATTCTGTAGGGCATTTGCTTCTATAACCTCAGCAATGGCGCCCGCTGTCTTTTTTTCCATAAATAGGGCGTAGATAATGCTTATGAGCATTCCGCCACCAACGGTGGAGAGTAAAATTTGCCACCATAAAAGCCCCGCGACAAAATTAAAAATATTTTCCGAGCCATTGCCATAAGCAAAAGATTGAATGATTTGAATTAAATCACGAAAACCAATTGCGGCAAAAGCAACGACCAGACCAATCAATATTGCGAGTATTACGCTTATAATTTTATCATGGGCATGACTGAAATTTCTCAATTTAATGCGATTGAGAATAATCTGTTTTTTTATTATATTGAGACCTCAGCATAACTAAAAGATTCCCATAGACAAGAATATTTGT
>CALDNY010000259.1 GCA_937914685.1 uncultured Kordiimonadaceae bacterium | reverse complement strand
TTTTACCAAGCAGGTAATTTTTTTGCACATAATCAATCGCTTTTAAATTAAGGGCTATTCGCACCCGATATGATGCGGAACTACGCCAAAAACCATGAAGAATAATATTAGACAATTTTCGTCTCCAATTTACCAAGACCATCAATGCCGGCAATAATCATATCACCCTTGACAACCGGCCCGACACCTTCTGGTGTGCCTGTATAAATAAGATCACCGGCTTGTAAGGTAAAAAGCGATGATAAGTTGGCAATCACTTCCCCAACAGACCAGATTAAATCATTAACATTGCTGTCTTGTTTAATCTGCCCATTAACCGAAAGCCAAATACGAGCATTTTTAATATGACCAACCTGATCAACTCTGTGAATGGGCCCGCACGGTGCGGAATGATCAAAACCTTTGCCCGTATCCCACGGGCGGCTTTTTTCACGGGCCTCAAGCTGAAGATCGCGGCGGGTTAAATCATTGCCAACCGCGTAACCATAGACATAATTAAGCGCGTCTTCAATAGGGACATCGAGGCATGATTTACCAATAGCCACCACTAATTCTGCTTCATAATGAAGGTTACTGGTTTGCGGCGGGTAAGGGACATCAACACCAGTACCCACGATCGCGTCAGTTGGCTTCATAAAGTAAAATGGCAACTCGCGCTCAGGATTAGCGCCCATTTCGCGGGCATGGGCCGCATAATTACGTCCAACACAAAATACCCTGCGTACGGGGAAACGATCTTCGCTATTATTGACCGCAACACTGATAACTTTGGGGGCGTCTATGACATAACCCATAACCTAAAACTCCTGATTCATATATTTTTTAAAGCATGAACCATTTTATAGCAATATTGTTTTATCGATGATGTATTTTTAAATGACCTGCGTTATAGTAAAAAAAATCTATTGAAAAAACATAATGACTGATCATAACAAAATTACCCTCTATGTGGACGCGGACGCCTGTCCGGTAAAAGACGAAATATTAAAAGTGGCTTATCGTCACAATTTGCCTGTCTTTCTGGTTAGTAATCAATGGATGCGCATGCAGGTTGGCCCATTAGTTGAAAAAATTGTCGTCACCGAAGGCGCGGATGAAGCCGATAATTGGATCGCCGATCATATTGACCAAAGTGGTATTGCCATTACCGCCGATATTCCACTTGCAAAAAGGTGTTTAGCCGCAGGCGCTATGGCGATTGGCCCTACGGGTAAAGTTTTTTCAAGCGATAATATTGGCAACGCCTCGCCATGAGGGAGCTTAATGCTCATCGTAGAGAAACGGGTGAAAGCAAAGGCTATAATCCTAGCTTCACAAAAGAAGACAGATCACGGTTTTTACAATCATTAGACCGCGCCGTAATGACGCTTCTTCGTCAAGCATAATTCATTTTTGAGGCAGAAATTACCTCGGGTCATTTAATCTGAAGACAAAAATTATTTACAAAAATTATCAATCATTTGTAAAATTGATTGCGACCCATTACAAGTAATCACAGATAAGATTTATAAAAATATAAAAATACTAAAACAGGGGAATGATCATGAGCGAAATAACTGTCGACGATACCAGTAGTAATCATGTTAGATGGTCTTCTGAATCCACCTTTTTGATGGCGTCCATTGGCTGTGCTGTGGGACTGGGCAATCTTTGGCGTTTTCCTTATATTGCGGGTGAAAATGGCGGTGGTGCTTTCGTTCTTGTTTATATTGGCTTTGTGGTGATATTGGGAATTCCCCTTATTATGTCTGAACTTGCCATTGGCCGCGCTGGACAATTAAGCGCCGTTGGTACCATGAATAAAATGGTCAAAGAAGGGTATCATCCTTTCTGGAAAATCATTGGCTGGCTCAGTATATTAGTCCCCGTGTGCGGGCTGACTTATTATAGCGTTGTAGCGGGATGGTCCATTCAATATATTTTCAAAGCCGCATCAGGGGAATTCAATGGTGTTAATGCCATAACTTCTGGTGCCATATTCCAACAATCACAAGATGGCTGGCCTATGCTTACGCTGTGGTTTAGTATTTTTATGTTCTCTACTGTGGCTATTGTGTCGCTTGGTGTTAAATCTGGATTAGAGGTTGCGGTTAAATTAATGTTACCGTCTTTATTCATTATTCTCATAATTCTTGCCATTTATGCCATGTATACGGGCGATGCAGCCAAGGCGGTTCATTTTCTGATAAATCCTGATTTTAGTAAATTAACACCAAAAGCGATCCTCGAAGCTCTTGGCCAAGCACTATTTTCTTTAGCCGTTGGTGTTGGCGCGCTTATAACCTACGGCGCTTACTTACCAAAAGGAACTTCCTTGCCTAAATCTGCTGGGATTATTGCCCTTGCCGATACCATTGTCGCACTCCTTGCAGGGTTTGCCATATTCCCAATTGTTTTTCAATATGGCCTTACTCCAGGCGAAGGTCCTGGGTTAATTTTTGCCACTTTACCCATTGCTTTTGGTCAAATGCCCGGCGGGATAATTTTTGGAACATTGTTTTTTATCTTGCTTTCTTTCGCCGCCTTTACGTCTTCTATTGGCATGTTAGAACCGATCATCGCATGGTTTGAAGATAAGGGAATGTCCCGCCCTAAAATGGCGTGGGTAACGGGTTGCTTTGCTTGGGTAATTGGTATGTTTATGCTGCTTTCATTCAATGTGCTTAGTGATCTTAAACCCTTAAGTTTCATTAGCGCCTTCGCCGACAAAAATCTATTTGGTTTGATGGATTATTTGGTGGCAAATATATTATTACCGATTAATGCCTTAATGCTTGCTATCTTCTCTGGCTGGGCTATGTCGAAAGATCTTGTCAGTGAACAGCTCGGGTTTGCTCAAGGTAGCCGCGAATATTTCTTGTGGCATATCAGTACTAAATATATTGCAACATTCGGCATTACCATAGTTGTTTATACGACTATTTTCGGCAATCCTTTTTAAGTACGGCCTAGCCTATAAAACTCAGGATTTAAGGATGGGTTTTCCCGTCTGATAATATCGCTTAGCATTTTTGACGATCCCGCCGCCATGGTCCAACCAAGGGGGCCATGCCCTGTATTTAGATATAAATTATCAATAGGCGTTCTGCCGATAAAGGGCGAACCATCAGGGCTTAAAGGACGAAGCCCCGCCCATTCGCTGACGGTTTTAGGGTCAAAATGGGGGGCAAAGCTGGGATATATTTCATTTAATAATTTATAAAGATTATCGAGCCTTTCTTGGTTTAAACTTTGATCTAATCCGGCGAATTCAGCCGTGCCAGCGACCCTTATCGTATCGCCAATCTGTGTAATAGCCGCGTGAAAACCATCATCAATTAGCGGCATGCGAGGCCCTCCATTCCAGCCATTTAAAGGCATGGTTATGGAATATCCCTTGGCAGGACGTACGGGCACATTTAAACCTGCACTACGGGCTAGTAATGTTGAATAGCTCCCTGCGCAAATAACATATTGATCTGCACGATAGTCGCCTTTGTTTGTTTGAATGAAGG
>CALDNY010000258.1 GCA_937914685.1 uncultured Kordiimonadaceae bacterium | reverse complement strand
ATATGGACGCTGCTTTTCGCTTTAAGGATGATCAATTTGTCATTGTTGCCAACAGTATTAATCGACCCGAAGACATTCATGTTGTCATGAAAAAATTACAAGAATATCTGGCCATAGAATGCACTATAAAAAAGATTAAAATCAGCCCCTCTGCCAATATTGGCATTGTTTTATTGCCGACGGACGGCACAGAAATTGACGAAATAATGCTTAATGCAACGAGTGCTTTATCAAAGTCTAATCCACTAGGGGATAATCAATATTATTATTTTAATCAGGAACTTGGTTGTAAAATTGATGAACAAGAGAGTGTAAAATCGGCCATATTGGCGACTTTAGCCGATGAAAGTTTTGTTCTTCACTTGCAGCCGAAAATTAATGTTGAATCAAATAAAGTTTCTGGCGTTGAAACTCTGGTTAGAATGCGCGATAGCGAGGGAAATATCGTTAGCCCTAATGAGTTTATCCCTATTGCCGAAAATAGTAGTCTCATTTTACAGATCGGCGATTGGGTCTTGTCCAAGGCTCATTCTCTTAGCCTTGAATGGCAACAAAACGGCCATCAGGATTTGTCTATTTCTGTCAATATTTCCGATGTCCAATTTAAAAATGGGGCTTCATTATTATCAAAATTACATAAATTGGCTATGGCTAATGATGGTAAGGCCAGTAATCTTATATTGGAAATTGGCGAAGATATTATTTTGAAAGATGTGGAATTAGCAACCGCCTTGCTTAATGAAATTCATCAATTAGGTTTTCAGGTTTCCATTGATGGCTTTGGTTCTGGTTCTATCAATCTTTCGGTTCTGAAAGATCTTAAAATTGATGAAATTAAAATTGACAGGCAGTTTTTGGAGAATGTCCCTAGTGCCGAAAAAGATACCTCCATCTTAAAATCTATGATTATGCTTGGAAAGAGCATGAATTTGCGGGTTGTGGCGATGGGCGTTGAACAGAAAGAGCAAATAGAAATATTGAAAAACAATTACTGCGATGAATTTCAAGGCTTTTACATTAGCAAACCGATCCTTTCCTCTGAATTTCTAAAGTGGCTTGAGGAATATTCTAAATAGGTCAAAAATAATCAGATGCTTTTAAGAGTTTCGACTAAATATTTCACATCTTCCATATCATTATAAACTGACAATCCAATACGAAAATGTCCTTTATATAAACTTGCATGAATATCTGCTTTTTCAAAAATCGGCCCTAAATATTTATTAGCATTTTCACATTCAAAGGCAACAATTGGTGCCAAATTGGGGCAGGGGCTAAGTGATTTATAACCAAGCAGAGGTATTTCCTTTTGCAGGTAATCGACCATTGGTTGCCTGTAAGCGGCAATTCTAGCCACCTCGGCTTCTAACAGATAGGCCAAAGAATAATGAAGTTGAGCAATGACTATACGCGGCTCGCTCCACAATGAAAAATAGCCATCAGCATCCTGTGCAAGCTGATATTGATAAGCCTCCTTATTGTCTAAATCTTGATCGCCTGGAAAAACATGGGTTTTTAAGTCACACACTTGACGTTTGCCAAACCAAGGGCGCTTAATTTTAGAAAGTGCCTCACCAGCAACATATATAAAGCCAATTCCCTGATCAGCCATCAACCATTTAAAAGAGGCACAGGCACAAAAGTCAACACCCGCTTGCTTTACGTCAAACGGCACCGCGCCGCATAATTGAATGAGATCCACATAAATAAGCGCGCCCTTATCATGGGCTATTTTGCTCAATGCTTTTAAGTCATGCATAAAGCCATTAAACATAGAAACCCCAGACACAGCCACAAGGCTTGTCTGATCTGTGATGGCATCTTCATATTGTGCCAGATCAATTTTACCGTCTTTATGACGAAGGGTGATAACGTCCACACCGCGTTTTTTTAATTCACCATAAATCTGATAAGAACCAAAATAATGCAAATCGTCTGTGACCACACGGCCACCATTTGAAACTAATTCCAAGGCTTGAATAATAAGGTTCTCACCGGCCGTGGTACTTGGAACAAATGAAACTTCCTCGGTCTTCGCATTGATCAGCTCTGCAAATTGACATTTTACCTTATGGCGCATGTCCACAGGATCATAATCATTTGCCTCTTGAAAGCTCTTATAATTTATATAATCCTCAATAGCCGCTACAGAACCCCGACTGACTGGATGTTGTGCTCCTGCATTAAAATAGCGTCCTTTGAGGGGGGAAAATGCCTGCTTATGGGGAAGCTCTTGTTTGGCATTAAAAGGAATAGACTGATTTTCAGCTAATTTTATAAACGTCATAAATTTTCCAAAATTTAATAGATGTATAGCAGTACAACTCTAATAGTGATCAAACAAGTTGCTTTTCAATTTGTCAGTAAATAAATTTAAGCGATGGTTTTCATTTTGCTTAAATTCAGGAATGTTATTGATTTTCTTTAATATGTTTAATAAAAAATTTTAGTCTGCCTTATTCATTTTCTTTTGAATTAAATTTTTTGATTAGGCCTCAACATAATGAGGTAATCTCATTAACTATCTGTTATATATTAGTTTTTTGAAATTAAAAATTTAAAATATTAATTATCCTCATACATTAAATAAAATTTTAGGGGCTGACCCAGATAACTACTCTAGTTTCTCTTTAACCCACTGTTTTAG
>CALDNY010000257.1 GCA_937914685.1 uncultured Kordiimonadaceae bacterium | reverse complement strand
CCTTAAAGCGAAAAGCAGCATCCATATCCCAAAGGCTTTTTTTAAAACGTTCCGCTAATAAGATAAGATATTGATCGATTCCATCATTACCAATATGTTTAGCTAATTCATTCAACTGGTTGATTTTAACCAGTAAAACCCCACAAAAAGTTCCATTACGTTCAATTTGCCGGATAATTTCACTAAGCTTTGACCATAGGTGGGCCCTTTCAGGAAGGCCCGTAAGTTGATCACGTTGGTTCAATTCATTCATTTGCTTCACCGATTATTCGTTGCTTAATTATTTAGCTCATACTGTCGTTAACAAAAGTTTAAATTGTGGAATATTATTTTGTTGGAGATATATTTTCAAATTTTTCATTTAAAATAGGATATTTCTGCCAATCTTTATAATCAAAATGCCACCATTCTAAACTATTAACGCTGAAGCCCACCTCTTCCATGGCGGATCGCAATAAATCACGGTGCCACCGTTCAAGGGATGTGCCGCCCTTATAATCAGGGTATGAGCGGGCCGACATTTCATCATAAGTCCCAACCATTTTAACCGGTTGGCCTGTTTTTAAATCATATAATGTCAAATCAATAGCACAGCCACGATTATGCTTTGATCCTTTTGAAGGGTCGGCCACAAAGTCTCTTTCTGGCCCTTCTGTTGCGTCCCAGAATATTTTTGTAACATACCATGGACGGTAGCCATCATGCATTAATAAGCCGTAGCCCATGGCATTAAGTTTTTGGTTGGCCTTAGCGATCGCCGTCGCGGCGGGGCGTTGTAAGAATGTTTTTGCCTGTGAATAAGTGGCAACCCCTAGAAAGTTATTGGACGTTGCATATCTAACGTCAAGTTTGACATTATTAATATAATTTGTCACATCAACAAGGTCTGATGGTCTAAATTCACCCTCTTCAATGGGCGGCTTTTGATTAAGAGCGGCTCTTGTATAGTCTTCAATGCTCTTATCAAGGCTCACTTTAAATGTATTGCCGTCTCTGGGTTCTATATGATTTCTTTGATATATTTTGTCGTTATAGAGTAAGGAGATGGCCTCTGCTTCATTGTCACGTTTAAATGACAAGGATATATTATTATCAGTGATAAATTGGTTCGCGGCTGTTTCACGCAAGCTCAGGTTTAAATCATTATCACTAAGTGCATGAAGTTTTCCATCAATTTCAGAAAGCAAAATGATTTGGCCGTTAAGGATATATTCTCCTAATAAGCCAGTCCATTGAGCGGGAGCTGCTGGCGGTTTTTGATTAATTTGACCGTAAGCATTTAGATTTAAGCATAGGCAAACCAGCAATAGCATACTAATTTTAAAAGAAACATGTCTCATGGTAATTCCCATATTAAGGACGGTTTTGTTTAATCCATAGATCGGCTTTAGCCTGAATATTATTAATATCCTCGCGGCTCATATAATTGGTCACACGCCACATGAATTTTCGCGCCTTTTCAAAACCACCGTCTTCGGCCAAAATAAACCAGTAAAAAGAACCGTTAATATCATGGTCTGTACCGCGAGCATTGAGCTTCATAGTGCCAATATTTCCTTGGCTAATGGCATGACCTTGTTGGGCCGCCTTCATAAACCATTTAAAAGCATTAACGTCATCGCGAGCTAATGTACGCCCCGTTGCATACATAACGCCGAGATAATATTGGGACATCATATCCCCCTGCTCAGCCGCTTGTGTAAAGCCTTTGAAGGCTTCTTCAAAACGCCTTTCATCAAAGTCTATTTTAGCACTAGCATAATCGGCGTGGGCATAAGAAAGGCTGAAAATTATGAGCAAGATGCTGATCATAAAGGAGCTGGTAATTTTATAGGTACGTTTCATTTTATTATCCGTAATATTAGAAATATTCATAAAGAAGTTGTAAAGCCATCGGCGCGTCAGGGTGGCCATTGTCAGCCGCTTTTTGGTACCATTCACTTGCTTTAATGTCACTTTGTTTTACACCGTAGCCATGTTCGTACATGAGCCCTAAATTATATTGGGCATTGATGTCACCAGCATTGGCTGCTTTGGTAAATTGGTCTAGGGCGACTGCATAGTTCCCCTTGGCATAGGCCGCCTCGCCCGCCGCATTATCCGCAAAGCTAGGACCGCCCACAAATAGAATAGTAAGCATCAAGGCAATGATAATTTTAGGCGTATAATTCATTATGCTTTACCCTTAAAAGACCCGCTTTTGTTAGATATAAGATATAGCTAAACTTTTTCTATTTCAATATAAATCAAAAACTGCCTTGCAAAGATAGTTTAAATTGAAGAGGTCGATGGTGGGTTTTTTCAGCGCGGGATTTTAAGTCATTAAATTTTACATGATCATAATAACGATAGTAAGTCGAAGAACCGTTGCCTCTACCGTTCTTATAGACTTCAGCATAGAGTTTAATGCCTGCTATAATTTGATATTCAGCAAAAACCGTATAATCAAGTTTCGGTGTTCTGGGCC
>CALDNY010000256.1 GCA_937914685.1 uncultured Kordiimonadaceae bacterium | reverse complement strand
TAAGTATCATCAGCTTTTTGCAAAAATTTATCATAGCTCAGCTCATCACGAACAAAAAGCGCGATCAACATGAAAGCGGCCAGCCCAATGGCGAGACCAAGGATATTAATAGCACTAAAAAGTTTGTGGCTAAAAATATTACGCCATGCGCTGAGTATGTAATTACTGGCCAATGTCATTATTAAGCCCTCATGCTTTCGGTAACCACATGACCATCGAGTAGATTAATGGTGCGCCGCGCGTAATCAGCGTGGGACGGTGAATGGGTAACCATAACGATGGTCGTTCCTTCATCATTGAGGCTTTGTAGCATTTCCATCACTTCTTGACCGTGGGCACTATCCAAGTTACCGGTCGGCTCATCGGCGAGGATCATGCTTTGATTGCCGACAACGGCGCGGGCGACAGCCACACGTTGTTGTTGACCACCAGAAAGCTGACTTGGCATATGTTTAGCACGGTGAGCAATCCCCACTTTGTCCATCACCGCAGCAACACGTTCTTTGCGTTCGCTAGAACCAATATCATGATAGAGCAGAGCCAATTCAATATTTTCAGCAACAGAAAGTTCATCAATAAGATTAAAACTTTGGAAAATAAATCCGATATGTTGCTTGCGAATGATGCCTAATTGCGCTTCTGAATAACCCGCCACATCTTCGCCCTTAAAGAAATAATGGCCAGATGTCGGGGTATCTAACATGCCAACAATATTGAGCAACGTTGATTTGCCGCAACCAGATGGTCCCATGATGGCTACAAATTCACCATGTTCGATCTCTATATTGACATTGTTTAAGGCAACCGTTTCTACTTCATCAGTGCGGTATGCTTTGGTTAGGTCTTGTAATTTTAACATTTTTATTCCTTTGGTTATTAAATTTAGTTTTTAAAATTATTCTTCAGTAAGTTTTAAGCGGTCCATATCCATAAAGCTGGTGTAAGGGGAGGTAATGACACGCTCTCCAATCTCTAGCCCTTCGATTATTTCAATGAAATTATTGTTCTTACGGCCTAGTTTGATAGAACGTTTGATGGCAAAGGTACCGTCATCGCTGACAACAAAAATCCAATTACCACCCGTATCTTGATAAAAGGCGCCGTTCGGGATCAGCAATGCTTTTGCCGATGAGCCAAGTGTTAATTTTGATTGAAGCGTTTGACCGCGACGAATATCTTCTGGCTGTTCTTCAGTAAAAATCATATCAATTTTAAACTGGTTATTTTTGACATCTGGATAAATTTTCTTGATCCGCATGTTAAATTCAGAGCCGTCACCGGGGCGTACATAAACACCGGTTTGACCTAGGTCGACCCGGTTTAAGTAAAATTCATCAATATTCACTTCTAGTTTAAAATTATAAGGATCATCAATTTGACCGATGGCGATGCCACGGGCAACCGTTTGACCAAGTTCCAAATCAAATCCAGAAAGCTGTCCCTCTATTTGTGCTTTCATATTAAGGTTATCAAGGCTGGTACGGGCAATCTCTAAGTTACGCTCTAAATTTCGGCTATCTAACTTAGAGAGTTCAAGCTGAGCTTCTTGCATACTCGCATCTGTATTTTGCGATTGGATTGTGATCTCTCTTAATTTTATTTTGTAATAAAGATCTTCCTCTGTTTCATCAAGCTTTGTTTTTGTGAAGTTTCCTTGCTCATAAAGTTTTCTGTAACGGTCCACATTGCGGGTCAGCTTTTTAATTTCATAATCAAGTGTCGTGATGTTTGTAATATGGCGAAGTCGGTTTTGCTCTAACTGTAATTCTAAAGTTCGCATGGCATTTAACTCGCCGGCGACCCGTGCTTCATTTTGGAAAACTTCTAACTGTAGGGTCGGGTTTGATAATTCTACGATCGGTTGGCCCACTTTTACAATGGTACCGTCTTCGACAAGAATTTTTTCAACCCGCCCCCCTTCGGTAGCGGAAACAAAAACGGTATTCAGCGGCGTTACTTTACCGCGGATGGGAATGTAATCTTCGTAAACACCACTGGTTACGGTTGAGACAACAAGGCGGCTTTCTTCAACGCGGAAAGTACGACCACCCGTGGCACTATTAATAATCATATAAAGTACGATAATGACAGCAAGACCCCCTGCTGCCATGGCTGCTATTTTTAGAGGGTTTCTTTTTTTTTCAATTTTGCGGTCCATACCGACACCAGCATGGGCGCCTGTGGTATTTTGCGTTGGTTTATCAATCATTTTTTTCACTCAATAGATAGTTTTTTCTTTTCTACTCATTAATAATGCAAAGAGCGTGCCAATAAATAAATTGTTACATATCAACAATTTAATGCTTTACTGTTCATTTCCGAACAGTTTATACTGTCCGAATTCGAACACTGGTGTGCGATAGTGAACAGTGTTATATTTATGAAAGGAAGTAGATGGATAAATTGAGATCCATACTGATCGTCGATGACGATGAAGATATATTGGTAGCCAGTAAACTATTGTTAAAACGCCATTTTTCAAAAATAGTGACTTTGGCAGAGCCAGACCAGATTTCTAAATATATGGGCCAAGATAACTTTGATGCCATTTTGCTTGATATGAATTTTGGCCCTGGCCAAAGTTCAGGGGATGAGGGATTTTATTGGCTATCAGAAATTTTAAAAATTGATAAGGAAGCGGTTGTGGTGATGATCACCGCTCACGGTGGGGTTAATGTCGCCGTAGAAGCCATGAAACTTGGAGCGACCGATTTTGTCTCAAAGCCGTGGCAAAATGAACGCGTTGTCGCCACTCTATCGGCGGCTGTTAAACTAAGAGAAACAAGAAACGAAGCCGCAAACTTAAGAATGGCAAATCGTACATTAATCGAAGCAAGCGGCGAGCAAAATCATCAAGAAATGATTGGAAAATCAAACGCCTTAAAAGCAATTCAAAATATGATAGAGCGCACCGCTCCAACCGATGCAAATGTTTTAATATTAGGGGAAAATGGCACTGGTAAAGAATTAGTTGCTCGTGAATTACACCGCCTGTCAAATCGCCTTGGTGAAGTTTTTTTAACAGTCGATCTTGGCGCCATCAGTGAGAGTCTTTTTGATAGCGAACTTTTTGGTCATAAAAAAGGATCTTTTACAGACGCCAAAGCAGATAGAGTAGGTCGCCTACAAGCGGCCTCTGGCGGTACTTTATTTCTAGATGAAATAGGTAATCTTCCATTACATCTGCAATCGAAACTACTTACAGTTTTAGAACAACGAAAAGTAACACCAGTTGGGGCTAATCAAGCAATTCCCATCGATATCAGGGTCATTGCCGCCACCAATTTAAGCCGCAATCAACTCAATGATGAAAGCCGTTTTCGGCAGGATTTATTATTTCGCCTAAATACAGTTGAAATAGAAGTGCCGCCCCTTCGCGACCGCGTTGATGATATAGAGGAAATCGCCAATCATTATATAAAATTCTATTGCCGAAAATATGATAAATCCCTGAAAAAACTTTCTATTGATGCTCTATCCGCCATCAAAACTTATGATTGGCCAGGAAATGTAAGGGCGCTACGTCACGCCATTGAACGGGCGGTTATTCTTAGCCAAACTAAGGAGTTTACGCCGTCAGACTTTGCCTTGGAAATTAATTCATCTGATCACAACGCAGGTCTAAAAAGCTCAAGCTCCAAAACCCATAATGATGATGAAATCATTATTACTGACGGCGGTTTGAATTTGGAACGTATGGAGCATACATTAATTGAACGCTCTCTTAAAAAGCATCGTTACAATATTTCTCACGCCGCTAAGGAGTTGGGCCTAACACGGGCGGCACTTTATAGAAGGATGGAAAAATATGGGTTTTAGGCTCTTCAGTCTTCTTCTGACCATTCGGTTGGTTTTGCTCTTCATTACCGTATGGAGTTTAGCGATCCTTGTGATTAATCCCGGCTTTATGGCCGCAAGTTTGCTGGTTACGGGGATTGCAGTATTACAAATTTCTGAAATTGTTCGCTTTGTCAAGCTGACTAATGATGACCTGACACGGTTTTTAGATGCTATGCGTTACGGTGATTTTGGTCAAAAATTTGATCATGCCGGCATGGGCGCAGGCTTCATTGAACTTGGGGAAGCCATCACGGATATCTTAGAACGCTTTAGAATCCACCGCGGTCATCAAGAGGAAGAGTTAAAACATTTAAAAGCCCTGATTGAACATATTCCGGTGCCTTTAATGTCAATAAATAATGGTGGTAAAGTGACCATGCATAATAATGGCGCAAGGAGGCTTTTTGGCGCGGCTCATGTGGCGCGGGTTGCTGATTTGAAGCAATTTGGCGATGATTTTAGAAAACGGGTTATGACAATAGAACCCGGGGAAAGGCAGCTTGTTAGTTTTAAAGCAGACGGTATCGAGCAAACTCTGACCATTGCCTCTACCCAAATTAATTCGCGCGGTAATATAGAAAGAATTATTTCCTTGCAAGACATCCAAAGTGAATTGGACGTGGCACAATTACAAGCATGGCAAGACCTTGTTCGGGTGCTAACCCATGAAATTATGAATAGCATAACCCCGGTTTCGTCCTTGGCTAAAACATCGACGGGCTTGGTCGAAGACGTCATTAAAAAAGCAAAAGGACAAGACGAATTGGTATCGGAACTTATGGATGTGCGTGATGCGGTTGATACGGTGGCGCGCCGTTCTGATAGTTTGATGCATTTTGTTCAAAGTTACCGCCGCCTTACCAGATTACCACCCCCTAAAAAAGTTCCGCTCAGTATTCATAAAATTTTTGAAGATGCCGTCAGAGTGGCGACAGTTGATTGGCAAAATAACGGCATAATCATAGAGCAAGAAATTGCGACTAAGAAATTGGAAGTTTCCGCAGATCCTGAAATGCTTGAACAGACGCTGATAAATTTATTAAAAAATGCGGAACAAGCCTTGGAAAAAACCAAAGATGCTAAGGTAACTCTTATGGCTAAAATTAATAAAAGAGGACACATCGTCATTGAAATTGCCGATAATGGTCCAGGTATCTCTGATGAAGTTGCCTCTAAAATTTTTGTACCTTTTTATACTACCAAACGCGATGGTTCTGGGGTTGGCCTTGCCCTTACCAGACAAGTGATGATTGCTCATGGTGGTTCGGTTAATTTGGCAAAGACCAGCGGTGGTGGAGCCACTTTTATATTAACATTTTAACGGAAATATTAAATTTTGTCTTTAAACGAAATATCTTACAAGAATGTATTTAAGAAATATGGGGATGTCTCAGTTTTGAAAGATATCACGTTGAATATTGCCGTTAATGAAACTACCGCCCTTGTTGGCGAAAGCGGCAGCGGTAAAACCACGCTTTTACAAATTGCTAATGGGTTGGTTCGCCCCTCAAGCGGTTGGGTCGAATTATTCGGCACAAAGATTGATTACGGACAATTAGCATCTTTACGTAAAAAAATGGGCTATGCTGTGCAGGGGGTGGGCTTATTTCCCCACATGACAGTTTACGAAAACATTACCATCATGGCCACCTTAGATGGTTGGGAGAAAGATAAAATTGCGACCCGCGCCAATTATGTCATTGATCTGGTTGATTTGAAAAAAAATTTACTAACAAGATACCCTCTAAATTTATCAGGTGGACAACAACAAAGAGTGAGCCTTTGTCGGGCGATGATGCTTAATCCGCCGCTGTTATTGCTTGATGAACCTTTTTCTGCGCTTGATCCTATTACAAAAGGATATATTCATGATCAATTTAGCAAACTGCAAAAAGCGGAACGCAGATCTATACTGCTGGTCACCCATGATATGGAAGAGGCTATAAAACTTGCCGATAATATCGTTATCCTCAAAAATGGTCAGATTATTCAACAGGGAAAAACAGACCATATCGTTAATCATCCCATGAACGACTATGTGAAAAATCTATTGATCAAGGTGACGTCATGACTTCAATCAAACAGATTTTTTTAGCGATGGTGTCCGTTTTTGTTTTATTTATAAATTTGGCAAATGCGGCGGATGATAAAATAATCATCGGCAGTAAGATGCAAAATGAAAGTTATATTTTAGCAGAAATAATGGCCCAGCTTTTGGAAAGTCATCATTATAACATAGAGCGAAAATATGGCTTTGGCGGCACTTTTCTCATTTATAATGCTCTTATATCCAATGAAATAGATATATATCCCGAATATACAGGAACAATTTCAGAAGTTATTTTAAGGGATATAACAATTGATAAATCAGATCTTTCTATTGAAGATTATCATGCCGCCCTTGCGCCAAAAGGATTGAAAATATTCAACCCTTTTGGATTTAATAATTCATATGCGATTGCCTTGAAAAAAACACTGAGCGATGAGCAAAATATCAGAAACATTTCACATTTAAAATTTCACCCTGATTTACTGGTGAGTTTTAGTCATGAATTTCTTAATCGTAGCGATGGTTGGTTACAATTGAAAAATGCCTATGGTCTTGACTTTTCGCCGCCCGGCATTCAACACGGGTTGGCTTATAAAGCGATCGAAGAGGGTGCAATAAATATCACCGATGCCTATTCAACGGACGGCGACCTTGAAAGATACGGCCTTATATTATTAAAAGATGATCTGGATTTTTTTCCTAAATATTACGGCGTACCCCTTTCTCGCATGAATTTTCCAAAGCGGGCGGCACAAATATTAGAGCAACTTGAAAATTTAATTGATGATCAAAAAATGCGCCAATTAAATGCCAAGGTAATCATTGATCAGCAAACTTTCGCGGCGGTCGCAAATGAATTTTTAAAGCAAAATAAACTTATCTCCGATGATCTAATGTTTGTACAACAAACTATGTTTGACCGGTTGGTTAAAAATACCATCACTCATATTAAACTGACGCTTACCGCCCTTGGCCTTGGCTGTTTTATTGGTTTGATTTTAGCGTTTCTCATTTTCCGCTCTGCCAGAATATCGCGTTCGGTAATTTACGCAACAGGTTTGATGCAAACCATACCGTCGATCGCTTTATTGGCTTTAATGATTCCGCTTTTTGGCATTGGTGAAATTCCAGCAATTACAGCGTTATTTTTATATTCTTTACTGCCCATATTAAGAAGCGCCGTAACGGCACTTAGCACTATTGATCCAATATTAAGTAATGTTTCAAAAGCCATCGGCATGACAAAGTTTCAGCAGCTGCGGTATGTGCTTTTTCCGCTGGCTTTACCAAATATTCTCGCTGGTATTAAAACCGCCGCTGTCATTTGTATCGGTACCGCAACGTTAGCGGCTTTCATTGGTGCGGGCGGACTTGGTGAGCCTATTGTCACCGGGCTTGCGCTTAATGATACAAGTTTAATTCTGCAAGGGGCAATCCCAGCGGCGTGCCTTGCTATCATTGTTGAATTGTTATTTGAACTATTAGAAAAATATGTCATTCCTGAACATATGCGAGCGAATGTTTAAACAGAGCTTAGCAAAATACTGGTTTCGCTGTTTAAAATACCGTCAATCACTCGTACGTCACGTAAAACACGGTCAAATTCGCTCAAACTTGATGTTTGAATTTCCGCGACTAAATCCCAAGAACCATTGGTCGTATGTAGGGTTTTTAATTCTGGTATGCCGCGGAGTTTTTTAATCACTTGTGATGTTGATTTACCGACCACCTCAATCATCATAAAGGCGCGGATACTATCAAGTTCATAATCTTTGCGAACCCTAACCGTAAAGCCATGCAGGGTTCCTGAATTTAACAATCGATCAAGACGATTTTGCACTGTGCCGCGTGACACATTCAATATATCGGCAAGTTTGGATAACGGCGCCCGTCCATCATTACGCAGCAAGGAAATAAGTTCACGATCAAGCGGGTCATAAATATATTTTGAATTATTATTGTTTTTTAAAACCATGATATTTTATCCTATTATGTAAAAATGTATAATTTATACTGTCATTATTACATAAATATGGACAATTTATATAAAAAAATGACATTGTTTATAATGAATTGCTTAACTATGATTGAAAATATAAAAAAAGCCCTCTTAAATTGGATGGATTGTTACATGACAAATATAACTGAAAAAAATTTAAATATAGTTCCTTTCGTCAGCGTCGATCACATGATGAAGATCATCATGAAAATCGGTGTGGAAAAAATATTGGTCGGCATTGCGGACTATATAGAAGAAGACTTTAAACGCTGGGAACTTTTTGATAAAACACCGCGTGTTGCTTCGCACTCCAGCGAAGGGGTGATAGAGCTTATGCCCACCAGTGATGGTGATATTTATGGTTTTAAATATGTAAACGGCCATCCTAAAAACACCAAAGAAGGTTTACAAACAGTAACCGCTTTTGGTGTTCTTTCCGATGTCAATACGGGTTATCCCGTTTTATTTTCAGAAATGACCATTCTTACAGCACTGCGTACTGCCGCCACATCAGCAATAGCGGCTAAATATTTAATGCCAAAGGGATCACAAACCATGGCGATCATCGGCAATGGCGCCCAGTCCGAATTCCAAGCGCTCGCCTTTAAAGCAATTAATGGCATTACAAATTTACGCCTTTATGACACAGATAGTGCTGCCACAGAAAAATGTGCTAAAAATTTAAGCAACAAAGGCTTTGATATTGTCAAATGCAATAGTGAACAAATGGCTGTGGAAGGCGCGGATATTATCACGACGGTAACCGCCGACAAACAATGTGCGACCATCTTAACTGATAATATGGTTGGCTCAGGCATTCATATTAACGCCATTGGTGGCGATTGCCCCGGTAAGACTGAACTACATAAAGATATTCTTCTTCGCTCTGATATTTTCGTTGAATTTCCGCCACAAACACGGATCGAAGGTGAAATTCAACAACTTCCAGAAGATTATCCAGTGACTGAATTATGGCAGGTTATTACTGGGGAAGCACAAGGCCGTCGCGACGATAAACAAGTAACATTATTTGATAGTGTGGGCTTTGCTATTGAGGATTTCTCAGCCTTGCGCTATATCCGTGACCAATTAAAAACAACAGGATTTTATCAAGATTTAGACATGCTCGCAGACCCCGATGACCCGCGTGATTTATTCGGTATGGTCATGCGTTCTGCCGCAACATAAGGAGCTAAAAATGGATCGACGTAGCGCCCAAGCCCCCTCGGCTGTCATTATGATCAGGCCCCATCATTTTTCGCCTAATAAACAGACACAAAAGGATAATGCTTTTCAGCAATCGGCGGAAAATCTTGATCAAACCGCCCTTGCTAAATCCGCTTATGACGAGGCCACAAATGTGGCGAAGAAGCTTGAGGAACTAAATATAAAAGTTCATGTCTTTGAAGATGAAGGCACAGATACACCAGATAGCGTTTTCCCTAATAACTGGTTTTCCACCCATGCTGGTGGTCATATAGCCATTTATCCAATGTTTGCCAAAAACCGTCGCTTGGAAAGACGCAGTGATATTATTGAAATGCTCAAAACCAATTACCGGGTGCAAGATATCATTGATTATTCTGGTTTAGAGCAAGACGGATTATTCTTAGAAGGAACGGGCGCTATGGTGCTCGATCATATTGATCATGTGGCCTTCGCCATAAAATCAAATCGTACTAATCCTGTGGCAATGGAACGCTTTTGTACTCATTTCAATTACGAACCGATGGTTTTTGACGCCAAGGATCAAAATGGAACAGACATTTATCACACCAATGTCTTGATGTGTATCGCCACAGACTTTGTCTTAATCGGACTTGAGATGATTATTGATCAAGATCGACGCGCTGAAATTGTCAAAAGATTTGCAGATAGCGGCCGCCACGTCATTGATTTAAGCCACGATCAGATTGCAAATTTTGCAGGGAATGCCCTTGAACTTCAGGCAAAAGATGGCCGTGTCCTCGCTCTATCTTCCCGGGCCTTAAAAGCTTTAAGACCCGATCAAAAAGCGATCATAGAACAAAGCACAAAATTCTTACCTCTTGATATTCCGACCATCGAAATGGCTGGTGGTTCAGTCAGGTGCATGTTGGCGGGAATTCATTTGCTACCGCGCTAACCTTGACATTATTCATATAATATTCTTAACTAATTTGCTGCTCTTTTAACGCAAGGTATGTAAGGAAATAATATGAAATTTATTAAAAGCCTATTGGTTATATCAAGTGTCCTTTTCGTTAGCTTAAGTTTTATTAGTATTTCCAACGCATCACCACCTAGCGTCACACCCGACACCCCTTTTAAGCTGGCAACCTTTGAAGCGGACGGTATTATCCGCCTTGGTATGGTGTTTGATAATATAATCCTTGATATAACAGGGGCCAATGCCGCCCTGATGGCGGCTGAAAACTTAAAATCACCCCATATGCCAAAAGACATGCGCAGCTTAATAGAAAATTATGACCATCTTAAATCTCGGCTTTATCAAATTGCAAATTATTATGCCGGTGGCGCCGAGGGTCGGTCTTTTTCATTTGATATTGCCAAAGTCTCTCTTAAGGCGCCTATTAAATATCCTTATAATATTTTAGCGGCTGCAGCAAATTATCAGGATCACACAAAGGAAATGACGGCGTCCGATGGTTCTGCTGTCAAGCCCGTTGACCCTGATGTTGACCCCCCAGTATTTTTTGCTAAATCACCCCGTTCAACCATTATGGATCCAAATTCATCCTTTCCGATCCCTAAAGGCCCACCATTGGGCAGAGCGTGGGATTTTGAAAATGAATTAGCGGTTATCATTGGTAAAAAAGCCGATAGTATTGGCATGGATAATTATCAGGACTATGTCTTTGGTTATAGCATCGTTTTTGACGTAAGTGCCAGAATAGATCCCTCATTTCCAGTCGTCAAAAGAGCTGGAATTAATTTTGGCGTTAATTGGATGGAAAGTAAAAGCCGTGATAATGCAGCGCCATTCGGGCCTTTTATAACGCCCAAAGAATTCATTGGTGACAGTGCAAATTTAAAAATTAATACTGTCATTAACGGTGTTGAAAAACAAAATGGTAATACCAAAGATATGATCCATGATGTACCGCATTTGCTGCGCCATGCCACATCGATAATGTCGCTTTACCCCGGTGATATTGTGATGACAGGAACACCGTCAGGTGTGGGCGCGGCTCGTAATCCGCCCGAGTTTCTAAAGCCTGGTGATGTGCTAGAAATGACCATAGAAAATATTGGCACTCTGGTGACAACTATTACCAAAGAACAATAAAAAAAGAACAATAAAATATGGTAATAATAGAATCTTAAATGATGCTATTTTTCAACTAAACGCACGCTTTTTTCGTGAAAGGCAATTTTACCTTCTTTGAAAAGTTTGCCCAGTGCTTTTTTATAATTGGATTTACTCACGTGAAATATGGCGTTGATTTCATCTGGACTACTTTTATCTGTAAGATGGGTCGAGCCACCATGTTCGCCTAGGTGCGTTAGGATTATATCGGATAATTGATCGCGCATTTCAAAGGCGAGTTTTTGTAATGTTAAATTGATACGCCCATCTTCGCGAGGATCCCCAATATAGCCTTTAAATTGATCACCAACATTTATCGGTCGCACCACATCATTATTATGAATAAGCCCAAGGTGAGTACCCTCTATCACCGCCTTATAACCAAGGTCACTACGACTGGCGATCAACAGGTCTACTTCTTGTCTTATGGTAAAAGAGTCTTCGCTCTCTTCTTTAAGATGACGGCTAAGTCGAGATGTGGCGGCGATACGGTTGGTAATATCCATAAAAATATAAACCACATAAGATCGGCCAACTTCCATAGGAACCCGTTGTTCCTTGAAGGGAACAAGTAAATCTTTGAGCAAGCCCCAATCAAGAAACGAACCAAATTGGCTTTGGCCTACTACTGTGAGAAAGGCGCATTGACCAACTTTGGCGTAAGGGATTTCAGTGGTGGCTATGGGGCGGTCTTCTGAATCTAAATAAACGAAAACATCAAGAAATTTTCCCACTTCCCAATCTTCTGTATTTTCAGGTAAATATTTTTGCGGCAGAAGAATTTCTTCGACTTGACCGTCTTCCAACAGACCGCCATGCAAATAGACACCAAAATCCACATGCTTCAATATTTCTAAATGATGTTTTTGTCCAACTTCAATCATAAAATCACGTTACTCATTTTTATCCTTAAGATAAAGTGCTAAGGGTGTGCGCGTATCCCACATAACAGGCTTTCGGTCAAGATATTCTACTAAAGCCAACAAAATTTATGATTATTTTCTTTTTTTCACCCGCTTGGAATGATCATTTTTTTCTATTTTTTCAAGCTCCGGACGCCACCAATGGCTGGTCTTAAGCCGCCCTCTATCCATCCATAAATCATCTAATTTTAAGGCAAGCCCTCTAAAGGGACTAGCTGCTAATTTAAACCATAACCGGTGAATTAGTTTTGAAAAGTCCCTATTATAAGGACATGTTCGAATACAGATAATACAATCCGTATTTTGGTTAGCCCAGAATTTAAAACATTTTTCCGCTGATGGTGTCCATTTAACCACACCTTTTAAATTGCTTTCACTATGAACATGATCCGACGGTGCATCAAAAGGAATGGCCTTGGGCGGACAGGCTTTAGCACAACGGTCACACCCATCACAAAATTCACGAACACCTATTTTTTTGGGTTTGCTAATTTCCAACGGCATATCTGTGAAAATTTTACCAATCCGAAAACGCGGCCCGTATTTTTCATTAATCAAAAGCCCATGACGACCCACTTCCCCAAGTCCTGCTTGCAAAGCAAGGGGAATACATAAGGCGCTGTCATTTAAAGTGGCATACGCACGGTACCCCATATTGCGGATATATTGGGCAAGGGTAATAATCGAAACCCCGTCAAAAGTATAACCAAGCCCCGTTGCCGCGCCAGATAAAGCCGATGGCACGGTTTTGATAAGGTCACGATCCATCGGCTCTAAAGTCACGATGACATTAGTGATGTCCTTTGGAATTTCTTGTGGTTTTTGACCATTCCCTTGCATGGAAAATATAGAATCGTACATCCATCTTTGATCATATCTACAAACACCTAGATCACCAATCCCACAAAATCCGGCAATTTTCTTTAAATCTCTAGTCGCTTCGGCGGCATTTTCGTAAGGATAAGGCTCATGCCACCCTTGATCATGAGAGGTATAATAATCCCAAAATCCTTCTTTGCGAATTTCATTGGGTTTTTCTTGTCGAAATTCGCCAGATTTTTCAATGTCGCGGATCACATTATTGACATGCCAGGCCGCATTGCGAAAAGCATAATCTTTTAAGCTAAAGCCATCAGTGGCTCGCGCCTTAGCGTGAGGCATATAATAACCATCAAAAAATGCATCTGTTTTTTGCGATTTAATTTTAGGGTCCCACATAGCTCGACAATAAATGTCAAACTTCTGTTCAAATGGTTCAAAATCCCCCGTGACCTCAATACCCGTATATTGGTCTATGGGTTTTGAATGGATTGATTTGGCCTTTTTGAGGTTTCCCATAAAGTTCCTTAGGTTTTTAATATTATGGTTATGAAATTACACTCATTTTCATTTTGCATCAAACAAATATAAATGTAATGCTGTATTTAAAAGGAAAAGGGGATAATTTTTGGCGAGTTTTTTTCAAAGGTATTTACTACCTGGTTTTATATATCAATCCGTTATTATTGCAGGCGGTTATGCCACAGGTCGGGAAATTGTAGAATTTTTCTTCTCATCTGGGCCGTGGGGCGGCCTGCTTGGGATTTTAGTTTCCATGACCATTTGGAGCGTCAGCTTGGCCGCTTGTTTTGAATTGGCTCGTGTTACAAAAAGTTATGATTATCAAACTTATTTTAGCCAAACTCTTGGCCGCTTTAGTATATTATTTGAAATTGCCTATTTGCTTCAGATTATCCTAGTGATTTCAATTGTCGGCGCGGCGGCGGGCGAATTATTACAGGTCAATTATGGAATTGCATCCGTCTGGGGAACATCCTTTATGATTATTGCGGTCGGGGTTTTAGTTTTTTATGGCTCAAGCCTGATTGAAAAATTTCTCAGTATCTGGTCACTCTTACTGTATTTGGCTTACGGGACATTTGTCATATTATGTATTCATGTTTTTGGTGATAAAATTGCGGCAACCTTTACCTCTAATGCCATTGGTGAGGGATGGTTCCAAGGAGGGTTAAGCTATTCCGGTTATAATCTAGCGACGATCCCTGCTGTATTATTTTGCATTCGCCATATCAATACCCGAAAAGAAGCCATAGGTGCGGGTCTTCTTGCGGGACCTATTGCCATGATTCCAGCGATTTTCTTTTTCGTAGCGATGATGGGATATTATCCTGACATTACGGCTCAATCCTTACCTGTAAATTATATACTTAATATTATCGATATGCCTATTTTTAAGATCATATTCCAAATTATCCTATTTGGCACATTCATTGAAACATCTACGGCTCTGATCCATTCCGTCAATGAACGCATAGCCGTATCTTATGAGCATAAAAACATACTAATGCCGCGTTTTATGCGCCCTGTCATTGCTTTTGTAATCTTATTTTCAGCCATTGTCCTTGCCACAAAATTTGGCATCGTCAATTTAATATCCCAAGGGTACGGAACATTAACTTATATATTTATTATATTGATTATTGTGCCACTATTTACTATTGGTATGTGGAAGATATTGAAAGCTAAA
>CALDNY010000255.1 GCA_937914685.1 uncultured Kordiimonadaceae bacterium | reverse complement strand
ATCCATTCATATTAATATAAATAATTTACCATAATATATATTATGCGAATTAAATGTGGGATAAACCATTGGCTTTGCTAGTGTTAATAATATCCCCTTCGCGGATATTATATTATTAATACTGCGTATTGTTGCTTCTCTTTTTTTGTTTGGCCTCAGGCGCCACCATAAATTTTTAATGCCTCCGGCTTAGGCTAACGGCACAGGACCTCCTCGTCACAGTGATAGATCGTTCCGAATTACTAAGGTCTATCCATTTGATGTTTGGTGCATGTGCCTGGGTTGGAGCATATATGGTGGGGTTTGGCGTAGTATTCGTGGCCTTTTAGCATGAAATTCCAATAGATCCACGGCAATAGTCTCGATTTTAAAAACCATGCAAACCTTGTTGCCTTCAGGGTATTATTAACCCATTTTGGAAACGTTGGTATAATTTTACCGCCGTAACCAAATTCTGCAAGAATGATTTTGCCGTGCTTTACCGTTAGCGGACATGATCCATAGCCGTCATAAGTCGCCCTTAATTCAGTGCCGTCCTTGGCTGAGAGTAAATTTTCCGCGACAATACCCGCATGTTTCCGCGCCGCCGCCACGGTTTTAGCATTTAAAGTAGATATAGTATCGCCAGCACCAAAAATATTAGCATATTTCTTATGCTGTAAAGTCACAGGATCAACCGCTAAATAGCCCGTTTCATCCGCTAAAGGGCTGTTTTTAATGAAATCAAGGGCGCATTGCGGCGGGCAAACGTGAAGCAAATCATATTTCTTCTCAACCCTCTTCACATTGCCATCTGCGTCCGTACAATTAAAGCTCGCCACCTTATTGGGGCCATCAACCGCAATAAGATTTTCATTATGCCTAAGTTTAATATTATATTTATCCACATATTTCATTAACGGCGCAACATAAGCCGCAACCCCGAAAAGGACGGCCCCTGCATTGCAAAATTCAACTTGTGTGCCCCCTAACGTCCCATTTGACAGCCAGTGGCTACAGGATAAATACATGGCTTTTTGTGGTGCGCCGGCGCACTTTATCGGCATGGTGGGCTGAGTGAATATGGCTTTGCCGCCTTTAAAGTTCTGCACTAACTTCCAAGTATAATCCGCTGTTTCATATAAATAATTTGATGTTACACCATTCTTGCCTATAGCGTCTTTCAAGCCTTCTACCGCGTCCCAGTTTAATTTAAGTCCGGGAGCAACAACCATATGACCATAAGAAATTATTTCACCAGACTTAAGTGTAACCTTATCGTGATCAGGATCAAACATACTGACCTCGTCCTTAATCCATGTCACACCGTCTGGAATAATGTCCTGTTCTGGCCTTTTTGTTTCTTCAAGCATAAAAACACCACCACCAACCATGGTCCATCCCGGTTGATAATAATGATCTTCTTTTGGCTCTATCACCGCAATTCTAAGACCACTACGGCGCTTTTGAATACTTGAAATAGCGGCAATTCCCGCAGAGCCGCCACCAACCACAACAATATCATATGCTTTTAATTCAGCATTCATAGTCTCAACCCTCTACTATTTTCAACCCTTGTAATTTTTAAAGCTTATAACAATCCAAGAAAAGCGCAAAGCTAAAAAAACATCCTAAAATTCGCATTATATACTGGATTTACTACCCTCATCCCTATATATTTTCTGTCTATTATATAAAAATCAAAAAACAATAATTAATCTGGAGTATTTCCATGTTTCGCAAGCTTTTTATTTTAGCGACTTTTTGCATTTCATTTATAAATTTAGCCCACGCCCAAGCCATCCAACAAACTAAAGGCAGCTTTGTCGATAAATTTCGTCAATTAGACGAGGTTTTACCAACCGCAAACACCTATAGAACAGCAGGCGGTGAGCCGGGTCATCAATATTGGCAACAGCGTGCTGATTATATAATAAACGCGGCTTTAGACGAAAAATTACGGCGCATGTCGGGCAATGTGGCGATTACTTATCATAA
>CALDNY010000254.1 GCA_937914685.1 uncultured Kordiimonadaceae bacterium | reverse complement strand
ATTTACGTTTGGATACACCTTAACAGACTGTCCAGTTTTTTAGGACCACCTCAAAAATCAATACAAGCAAAAGACGGAAGTTTATTGTTAAATATCCGCATGGAATAGTCTTCCTTCCTTCCTATGAAACTTGACGCAAATCAAGGTCATTGCCTAATCTTGCTTATATATTTAAGATGTTGATCTATTGGCAAACTTGGCATGTGGAGCATATATGGTTGAAGATGATATAGTTTTCAAAACAGATGCAATTACCAAGACATATGGTGTTGGTGATACGCTTGTTCATGCGCTCAGGGGAGTGAGTATAGAAATTCCCAAGGGCGAATTGATTGTTTTACTTGGGCCTTCGGGGTCGGGTAAGTCTACGTTTCTCAATATTATTGGCGGGTTAGACCAACCGACAACGGGTAATGTTCATTTTAAAGGACATGCATTGGCGGCCATGACCGATAAGGAAATTACCTATTTTCGCCGCGAGCATGTTGGTTTTGTTTTTCAGTCTTATAATTTAGTGCCTAGTTTAACGGCCTTGGAAAATGTGGAGCTTATCACCGATATCGCCCTTAACCCTATGCCTGCTAACGAAGCGCTTGATGCGGTGGAATTGACCGAGCGGCTGACCCATTTTCCCTCGCAGCTTTCCGGCGGTGAACAACAAAGAGTAGCCATCGCCAGAGCAATCGCAAAAAGACCCGAAATATTACTTTGTGATGAACCAACTGGTGCGCTTGATAGTGAAACGGGGATTTTAGTGTTGGAGGCCTTGCAAAAAGTCAATAAAACCTACGGCACGACCACCATCATCATCACTCATAACGCCTCAATAGCCGATGTGGCGGACCGGGTGATATATTTTGCCGACGGGCAGGTATCAAAGGTGGTTACAAATGATCATCCTAAAGCCATCAATCAAATAGGCTGGTAATTATGATTTCAGCACTCAACAAAAAATTGATGCGTGACCTTTGGAATATCAAGGGACAAATTGTTGCGATTATTTTTGTTATGGCCTCAGGAATTATGGCTTTTGTACTTTCGTTTGGTGTTATTGATAGTTTAGAGCTAAGCCGTGATGTTTATTATGACCGTTTTCAATTTGCGGATGTTTTTGCACAAGCCAAACGCGTTCCCCAAGGGGTCAAACAACAAATTCAAGAAATTCCTGGCGTATCCCAAGTGGAAACCCGCGTTACATTTGGCGCTATTATCCAAGTAGAAGGCATGGCAGAACCCGCCACAGGGCGACTTATTTCAATTCCCGATAACCGCCAACCGTTGCTTAATAACCTTTATCTAAAGCAAGGTCGCATGCTGCGAGCCGATGAAGAAAATGCGGTATTGGCAGGCGAAGCGTTTGTTATGGCTCATAATTTTACCCTCGGCGATAGTGTCAGTATGATTATTAACGGCCATAAACGAGAGCTTAAAATTGTCGGTATCGTCTTATCGCCAGAATATGTCTATTCATTAGCGCCCGGCTCGATATTTCCTGATTATAAGCGCTTTGGTGTTTTTTGGATGAATTTACGCGCTCTTGAGGCGGCGGTGAATATGGACGGAGCCTTTAACGATGTGTCACTATCCCTTAGTCGCGGTGCCAATGTGGAAGATGTTAAATCTGAACTTGATAATATCTTAAAACCTTATGGTGGTTTGATTTCTTTTGGTCGTAATGAGCAAATGTCAAATTGGTTTGTCAATAATGAGCTAACGCAACTACGGGCCAT
>CALDNY010000253.1 GCA_937914685.1 uncultured Kordiimonadaceae bacterium | reverse complement strand
ACAAATTTCACAGGGAGAATATATGGCATTTTCTAAAATGGTGATTTGACCGCGGCGTTCACCAGAGCGGGCAATCAGCTTAGCCCCATCGGCAAATATAATTCGGGTATTATTGATAAAGCCCTGTTTAAAATCACCCGCAAGTACCGCATCATCCATATATAGAATATTGCCGGAAGCCTCACGAATAGTAATACCGCCAGAGGCGTCTACCCGGCCAGATTTCGCATCATAAATAACCTTACCCGCACTTAAACGATTACCGTTTTGCATTAAAGTCACATTGCCAGTGGCGGTGATCATATTTGTCTGTTGATCATAAACCACTTTATCGGCTGCAAAATCAATTTCCTTATTTGATGTTGAAACTTTTAATGGGGGAATATCCTGCGCTAAGGCATTAATGCTCGTTAAGACTATAAAATATATAAAAAGTGTAATGATTCTCATGTGGTTGTTTTACATAATTTTCTAGTAATTTACAGCTATTTAATTGAAATACCAAATATAAGTTATCAATTTTTCTTGATAAGCGTTAAACCTATCTTTATCAGTTAAATTCATTATCCCCTATATTGACTAAGATAGACCAAATTGAGGCAACACATGAAAATAAATATAATCAAAAAAAATACAAACCCATCAGGATCACTAGTTCTTTTTGCTTATGAAAAAGATGATAGCCATAAATTGTCAGCTTTTGCTCTGCAAATTGATAAAAAAACAGGCGGGGCAATTTCAAAGGCCTCTAGCTTTGGAAAATTTAAAGGCAAATTTGGCCAAATGGTTGAAATTCTCGCGCCAACGGGCATTGAAGCCAATCGTGTATTGCTGGTCGGGATCGGCAAAAGCCCTTATATTTCACCAAAACAAGCCCAACAACTTGGCGGCAAGATCATTGTTAAATTAATGTATTGTGGTGATGATACAATATGGATTGACGGGGAATATCACGGTGCAGATATAGGATTTGGAGTGCGACTTCGCCACTATAAATTCGATAAATATTACACCACTGAGAAAAACATTAAAATATCAAGCGTTTTGCAAGTTAACATCATGACCGATGATATCAGCACTGCAAAAAGCCAATTGGACGAGTTTGAAAAAATTGCTGATGGTGTAATTATGGCCCGTGATCTGGTTTCTGAACCTGGCAACATCCTTTATCCAGAAAGCTACGCCGAACAGATTAAAGAAATGACTTCACTCGGCTTGGAAGTCGAAGTTCTTCATGAAGATGCCATGGAAGAATTAGGGATGGAAGCTATTCTTGGTGTTGGTCAGGGAAGTTCTAGCGAAACATTGATGGTTATTATGAAATGGAACGGCTCAAACAAAAAAACGACACAACCCGTAGCCTTTGTCGGCAAGGGTGTTACGTTTGACACGGGCGGTATATCCCTAAAGCCGGGCGCGGGCATGGAAGATATGAAATTTGATATGGGCGGTAGTGCCGCTGTTGTTGGTGCCATGAAGGCACTGGCGGGGCGAAATGCTAAAGTCAATGTCATTGGTATCGTTGGCCTTGTTGAAAATATGCCTTCTGGTACAGCTCAAAGACCGGGAGATGTGGTTAATTCCATGTCTGGTCAAACCATTGAAGTGATTAATACCGACGCTGAAGGACGCTTGGTTCTTGCGGATTGTCTTTGGTATTGCCAAGATAAATATAAACCTAAATTAATCATTGATTTGGCAACCTTAACGGGGGCTATGCTAGTGGCCTTGGGTCAGGATTATGCGGGTATATTCTCAAATAATGATAAATTATGCAAACAATTATCCGTCGCCGGCGATGCGGTTGATGAACCAGTATGGCGTCTTCCTATTGGCGATGGTTATGATAAATTGATTAATTCTGATATTGCCGATATGAAAAACATCGGCGGACGCTACGCGGGAAGCATTACGGCGGCGCAATTTTTACAGCGTTTCGTTAATAAAACACCGTGGGTTCATATTGATATCGCGGGCACCGCATGGAAGCAAAAAGCATCTGATCTTGCTGCAAAAGGAGCCACAGGCTACGGCGTACGACTGCTTGACCGCTTCATTAAAGATAATTATGAAGATTAATCATTAGCATCAGCATGGAAATTAGTTTTTATCATTTAACATTTCAACCTCTTAATGTCGCTTTGCCAAAACTTCTTGGCAAAGTGCTTGAGGTTAAAATGAAGGCCGTGATTAAAGTACCATCAAAGGACCATATGAATGACCTTGATGAGGCTCTTTGGTGCTATGATAAGACAAGTTTTCTTCCCCATGATACAGAGAATAGCAAATATAAAATCGCCCAGCCTGTTTATATTAGCACAATTGATGAAAACCCGGCACAGGCAGAGGTGTTGGTGCTAACAGACGGCGCATTGACGGATAATTTTGAGGGCTATAGCCGGGTGCTTGAAATGTTTGATGGTAATAACCCTACCGCAGTAGAGCAAGCCCGCAGCCGATGGACCAACTATAAAGCCTCAGGCCATGACCTGACCTATTGGCAACAAACTGATCGCGGCGGCTGGACTAAAAAAAGCTAAAAATTTTACTGATTAAGCTTTTCTTCTAATTCAATCCATGCTTCCTCGGCTAATTGAAGTTTTGCTTCAAGCTCTTTCTTTTCACGGGTAAATTGCTGTAATGCTCTTTTAGCGGCTGGATTGCCTTGGGCATATAATTTTGGATTGCTTAGGGCTTTTGCATATTTTTTAACTTCTTTGCCTAAATGATCAATCCGTCTTTCCACATCGCGTAGTTTATCTCTTAGTTGGGCTTTTTCACCGCCTGTAAGTTGCCTTTTAACCTTCTTGTCGTCGATTGCAACCGCTAC
>CALDNY010000252.1 GCA_937914685.1 uncultured Kordiimonadaceae bacterium | reverse complement strand
ATTTGTCGGGTGTGCCGTCTAATATTGTTAATGTTGTGGTTTCCATTATCAGCAGAACAGTGTTTGACTTTGCAGTTTGGAGCCGCGGCAATGACGCGCGGCCGATCTTACTCGTTTGTGAAGAGGCCCATCGCTATGTGCCCACAGATGGTTCTACAATATTTTCCTCTACTAAAAAAGCCATTGAAAGAATTGCCAAAGAGGGCCGTAAATACGGTGTGGCGCTTGGTTTAGTATCGCAACGTCCTGCGGATGTTTCAGAATCTGCATTATCACAGTGCGGCACTATTTTTTCCATGCGGTTAAATAATGAGCGGGATCAAAATTTCGTAGCCCACGTTATGCCGGAAGGGGCCAAGGGCTCGCTTAATGCATTATCATCATTACAAAATCGTGAGGCTCTTGCCGTCGGTGAGGGGGTAGAGGCCCCGGTTCGACTTCTTGTTGATAAGTTAGACCGCAACCATCTTCCGAGCAGTGGAAGCCCTGTATTTTCCACTGATTGGCAGCTTGAGCTTGATGATAGTAATTTTGTTAAAGAAACCATTGAAAATTGGCGCCGTAAAGGTCTTTAAATATGGCTTGGTCTAAATTTTAAGGACCACTTTACCCATATGTGCCCCTATATCCATATATTCGTGGGCGGCGCGGATGTCTTTTAAGTCAAAGACCTTATCAATGATCGGTTTTATTTCTCCCTTTTCCAAAAGCGGCCAAATATTTTCCTTGAGGGACTTTGCGATATCTGCTTTGAAGATATTATCTCGTGGTCGCAAGGTAGAGCCAGTGATGGTAAGGCGTTTTAACATCACAGGTAGAATATTTAAGTTGACCTGTGGGCCGTGTTGCACGGCAATGATCACAAGGCGGCCATTAACATTTAAGCATTTGATATTTTTGTCCGTATAATCCCCCGCCACCATATCAAGAATGACATCAACTCCTTGATTTTCCGTATATTCCATAACCTGTTCAACAAAATCTAATTCTTTATAATTAACGGCGTAATCGGCGCCGAGTTCAATACAAAAATCGCATTTTTCAGATGATCCAGATGTTGTAATAACACGAATGCCAAAGGCTTTGGCCATTTGAATAGCCGTGGTGCCAATGCCAGAGGTGCCGCCGTGGATCAGCACCGTTTCGCCCCGTTGCAATGAAGCACGATCAAAAAGATTTGACCATACCGTAAAAAAAGTTTCGGGAAGGGCCGCTGCACTGATCATATCAAGTGAATTTGGGATATTTAAACATAAATCTTGATGGGCTCGGGCATATTGGGCGTAACCACCACCACTAAGCAAGGCGCAAACTGGATCACCAATTTTCCATTTTTTTACATTTTTACCAATTTGACTAACCAGACCCGCGCATTCAAGGCCAAGAATATCAGAGGCACCGGGCGGTGGTGGGTAAAGGCCTTTTCGTTGAATGATATCAGGACGGTTAATGCCAGCGGCACAAACTTCGATCAAAATTTCGTCGTCGAGAGGCACGGGGCGTGCGGTGGTAGAGACTTCTAACTTCTCGGGGCCACCAAAAGATGACATGGTAACGGCTTGCATTTGCGCGGTCATTAAAAGGTCCCTATCATTATTGACTTTTTGTATAACTTTATGGTTATAATTTATAGAATATTGTCAATGATAGGCAATAGCTTAAATCTATAAGAGGTTAAAATGGATGAAGAAGAGTTAGCGATCAGCAAAGGTTCTCCCTTAAAACTATTAAGCCAAGAAGATTTGGAACTAGATAGTGTGGAGCTATTAGAACAAAGAATTTTACTTTTAAAAAAAGAGATAGAACGCAGCAAAGATGCCATAAGTCATAAGCAAAGTGCCTTAAATTTAGCCAATAATATATTTCGTTGAATCAAAAATTTATAAAAAGTTAATGATTGTTATCTATGTTTATATGTAGTTTCTGCAAAATTACGGGATATAAATATGTTAGAAAATACAATTTCAAAAGACGGCTTACTAGAAGCATCTGTATTAGAGAAATGTTATGCAGAAGCATTAGATCTTAGCAATGAAGTTGCCGGATATTTTAAAATCAATAAAAAGGATCAGTTTAAAGATCTGAATGTTGATATTATGAGCGGCTATACCCTTGAATGTAATCGCATTACCACAAGTGTGATCCAATCCATGTCATGGTGTTTAATGCAAAAGGCCGTACATGCGGGCGAAATTGATGCTGATGAAGCGTCCAAAGATGAACATAGATTATCCCAAACAGAGCTTTATACGATGCCGATTGCTTGTGAGACGGATCAATTTCCAGAAAATTTTATAAATTTTTCAAATAGAGCGCGCAATTTATATAAACAAATCGAACGTTTGGATAGAATTATTTATGATGCTGTTCATGCAGAGGGCAATAGTCCCGTGCAAGAGCTAATGGAACAAATTGAAAGTTTTGGTAAGGTATAATTTTTATAATCAAACGAAATAAGGCTCCCTTTAAATCAAAGAGAGCCTTAAAAATAAATCAATCAATAATGATTATTTTCTGAGTTTAAAGTTGGCAAAACGTTTATTGAACGGAGCAACACGGCCTTTATCAACAAGTTGTTTGGTACCACCAACCCAAGCTGGGTGTGATAAAGGATCAATATCCAATGCCAAAGTATCACCTTCTTTGCCCCAAGTAGAGCGTGTTTGATAAGATGTACCATCAGTCATAACCACTTTGATTTCGTGGTAATCTGGGTGAATATCATTTTTCATGGTCTGGCTTTCTATAATCTTTGGCTATAATCTTTAGCTCACTTGAGTAAATTTGTTGCGACTATATACCCAAGTGATCGCATGAGCGCAAGCGCGAAAACAAAAAAAACATGTCTTTTTTCAAGAAAACAGGCCAATTTTCAAAAAAAGTAATGATTTTATTGTGAGTGGGCGGTGATCCTGTTATATCCCCTGCTTATATTTCTTAAAAAATTTAATTTGGGCCTTTGATGAGCGACGTCAACCATAAAACTGATAATATCAATAATATTGATGAGACGCCAAAGAAAAGCGTTAAAGAAATCAATCTGTTATGGTATTTTTTAGCCCCCTATAAAAAGATAATTTTTTACGCGTTCATTGCCTTGGTAGTGGCGGCAAGTGCGACGTTGGCGATCCCACAAGCGATCAGGCGGATTGTCGATCTTGGTTTTTCATCGGTTAGCATAGAATTTATCAATCTCTATTTTCTAGCGCTTCTTGGGGTTGCGGTTATTTTGGCCCTTGCCACATTTGCCCGTTATTATCTTGTGACATGGCTTGGGGAACGAGTCGTTACGGATATTCGCCGCGAAGTATTTGCCAAAGTGCTAACCTTAAGCCCGACATTTTTTGAAAAAAACCGTTCCGGCGATATTTTATCACGTTTGAATACCGATACCACAGTGGTTCAGTCGGTGGTTGGCTCGACCGCCTCTGTTGCTCTGCGTAATGTACTGACCTTGGTCGGTGGTCTGATTATGATGCTTTATACCAATTGGTTGCTAACGGCTTATGTCTTTATGTTGTTGCCGTTCATTGTTGCTCCATTGATCTTGCTTGGGCGAAAAGTGCGAAACTTATCAAAATTTTCCCAAGATAAAATTGCTGACGCCAGTGCCACAGCCAATGAAACTATCGGTGCGGTGCAAACGGTACAATCTTTTACCCAAGAAACCTTTGAAAATAATAAATATTCAAGGGTTATTGAAGGCGCGTTTGATGTGGCGATCCTACGCACACGGATGCGGGCTATTTTAACATTCTGTATTATTCTGCTGGTCTTTGCCGCCGTGGATTTGGTGTTATGGCTTGGCGCACGCGATGTGATTGCTGGTAAAATTAGCGGCGGTGAGCTGACGGCATTTGTGATTTATTCGGTGCTGGTTGCGGGCGCCATGGGCGCTTTATCAGAAGTTTACGGCGAATTGCAACGGGCAGTGGGGGCGGCAAGTCGTTGTTTGGAAATTATCGCCACTGAGCCAGATATTAAAGCACCCGTTGATCCGAAAAAATTCCCAGATATGAAAGTAGGCCGCCTTACATTCGATCATGTGAACTTTGAATATCCATCACGGCCCGGTCAGCAAATTTTAAGCGACTTTAACCTTGATGTTAAAGGTGGGGAGACTGTGGCCCTTGTTGGCCCATCAGGCGCCGGTAAAACAACAGTCTTTCAATTATTACAAAGATTTTATGACCCAAAATCAGGTACGATTTCAATGGACGGTGTTTCATTATCAGATGCTGATCCTATTGATGTACGTAAGCATCTTGGTATTGTGCCACAAGAATCAATGATATTTGCGGCCTCGATTGCTGAAAATATACGCTACGGCAATCAAGACGCCACAGATCAAATGATCTTAGCGGCTGCCAAAGCGGCACGAGCCGATGAATTTATAGATCGATTGCCTGAGGGCATGGATACTTATTTAGGCGAGCGCGGCACACGCCTATCGGGCGGACAACGCCAACGCATTGCCATCGCAAGAGCCATATTACAAGATGCGCAAGTTTTATTGCTTGATGAGGCCACATCAGCTTTGGATGCGGAAAATGAAAAACTGGTCCAACAAGCCCTTGAAAAATTAATGCAAAATAAAACCACCTTGGTGGTCGCTCACCGCCTTGCCACGGTGCTTAAAGCCGACCGCATTGTGGTCATGGATCACGGCAAGATCATTGAAAGCGGTAATCACGAACAATTATTGAAAGCAGGCGGACTTTATGCTCATCTTGCTGGATTACAATTCGGGGTATAGTTTTTCGATTTCTGATCTTAATATTACCAAGGCTTGTTTTAAATCTTCTTCTTCAAAATGGCCGTAGCCAAGAGCAAATCCATGCCATTTACCTTTGTCGATAGACAGGGGCAAATGAAATGATTTCTTGGCTAAATTTTTCATTAGTTGATCTGGGAATTTTTCAAAAGATAAAAAGCAGTGAATGCCTGAATCTAAGCCAAAGAGCTTGATGGAATTTGGAAGATTGCGGAGCTTTTCACGGATAATTTTATTTAATTTGCCGTAATGGCGACGGGATTTTGCAATATGTTTATCAAGGGCGCCGTCCTTGATAAAATAAGCCATGGCATTTTGCATTAAATAGGGCGGATCTGCATGTTCTTGGAAAATGATATTTTTAAGAACTTCACATAAATTATCAGGGGCTATTAAATAGCCGATTTTAATGTTGGGGCTGATGCTTTTGGAAAAGCTTGAAAAATAAACCACTTGGCCTGTTTCGTCTTGAGATTTCAAGGTCGGCAATGGCATGGTATCATAATGAAATTCGCTGTCATAATCATCTTCTAATATCAGAGCGTCATTATTTTGCGCCCATTGTAAAATTTCATTGCGACGTTTTAAACTGAGGCGAAATCCCAATGGAAATTGGTGGGACGGGGTACAGAATAACATGGTAGGTTGGTCTGTTTTTTGCGGTAATTCTGATGCGATTAAGCCGTTTTCATCAATATTTATCGGCCTAATATTGTCGCTGAGCCATTGTTCGGCAATTTCAAAACATGGATATTCGCAATAAGTGATGGGGGAGAATTCAGCCATTGCCTTTGATATAAGGCGTAATGTTTCGGCTGTCCCAGAGGTGATAATAATATTATCAGGATGACAATCAATGTTTCGAGAACGGTTTAAATGATAGGCAATTTCTTGACGTAAACTTAAAACGCCGCCGCGCTCAGTTCGTGTTCCAATCAAGGATTGATCCAGAGCCTTTCGCCACGCTCGTTTCCAGCTATTTTTTGGCAATAAATTAACCGCCGGAGGACCGATGGAAAAATCATAAAGGGCGTGGTTATCTTGATCATCTATGTCATTGGTTTTTCGGGCCTGAGGCTTAAACCATTTAGGGCCTGTGTAATTGTGACTTTTATGGCTGGGTGTTTCAGGAATATTGACACTGACAAATGTACCTGATCCAGTTTTAGCGATTAAATATCCTTCGGCTATTAATTGTTCGTAGGCGCTAAGGGTAATGATACGCGATACATTTAAATTCTTTGCTAAAGATCGACTAGAAGGCAGTTTATCATTTTTTTTAAGAATATTTTCTGAAATTTGTCGTTTTAAATGATTGATAAGCTGACGCCCTAAAGCAATTTTGCTTTCTCGATTAAGTTCAAAGATTAAATTGGTCATATAAAAATACTTTATATTTGGCTATTTATTATAACCATAGCATTGTTTATAAAGAGTTGAAATGAAAAACATTAGAGTGAAAATTATGCCCGATACAATGAAAAAACCCCGAAAGAAAGCAAAAGGTTACGACCTTGACGACCGTGCTGAAAATAAATCCCGCCGCCGTAATCTCGCCCAAGATGATCTATGGATAAAAGATTTTATTAAGCGCGCGCCTATGGGTTATTTTGGCACTAAATGGGAAGATCAGCCTTTCGTCCACCCCATGACCTATTGGTATGATGAAGATAAACATTGCCTTTATATGCATGGTGCAATGATCGGTCGGCGTGATGCGAACACTAAACGACATAAGGAAATATGCTTTTGCGCTTCTGAAATGGGTCAATTGTTGCCGTCTAATCGTGCCCTTAATTTTTCTGTTCAATTTCGGTCTGTGATGGCTTACGGAACAGTGGTCGAAGTCACGACAGAAGAAGAACAAAAACACGCGTTTTATGGCTTGATTGAGAAATATTTCAATCCCATGGAGCTGAATAAAGATTTTAGCCCGATCATTGAAGAAGACATAGTGCGAACCCGTGCTTATAGGATTGATATCAAAAGTTGGAGCGGCAAAGTAAATTGGAAAGAAGCCACGGACCAGAATCCTGATTTCCCACCGCTCGATCAAAAATGGCTACAACAAGACAGTTTCCCCAATTCATATGGCAAGATGAAGCCATGAGATTTTAGAGGTGAGGGAATAGTTCTATATTAAATTATATTGTTTCTCTATTGGAGGATGGAATGTTCCTATTATGACATATGGGTTTCTGGATTTCATATTATGATAACGATATGTTGTACCTAGGAATAGATATAGGTCTTTTGTGTGAGCAAAGTCGTCCATATATTTTTCTCGTACTTTTTGTACCGCTATTTCCTCACCGTGTTTTTTAGCACAATTCCAGTACAATTGCCCTATTTCCCAGTCTTCGATCATTAGTTTACTTTTTTTACCCACGTCATCTATGAATTGATAATAAAATTTATATGGTAGTTTAGGCATTAATAATAATTCTTCCTGATCATTGTCTTCAAAAAGGGAGCCTTGTTTTAAAGCTTCCTCAGCGGCAATTTGCCTACTCGGCTTCCATTGATCAGTTACTTTTTCAGATAGAAAATTTAGAATTTTGTTTGGTTTAAATACAGCTAATGAGAATTCATTATTATGTGCCCCTGAAATAATTTCCTTTAAGTTAGTATAAACTTTATTGTTTTTCAGGATAAATGATTTTCGTGCTTCCCAATTATTTTTGGTAGAAATGTAATCATCTAAAATAATATCATCAATATTTGAGGGGCTAAAACTTTCTGGACGCTTATCTTTTATATTTTTTTTAAGGTCTAATTCTACCCATTGGTATTTACGATATTTTTGCTCATCTCTTAAAAACCTGAAAGGAGAAGGGTATATCCTTATCCACGAACCGTCTTCTCTAAATCCTGCTGTGCACACAAGTTCTATATATTTTTGTGATAGTGTTGGGTAGGTCTTAACTGCGATTAGAACACGTTCTCTAGCCATACATTCACCCAGTGTTTTATATATTTTGGATATCAAAATCCCATTCAGGTAATTTCTGCAGTGCATTTGCGACTATACCACGGTGACACATGCATACATCTGCCTCAAAACATGTTATAGCAATTCTTTTATTTTCAATCAATAGTTTATAAATATCAGTTAAGGAGTCTTTATTGCTCCTTAAGGTTGTTTTTTCGTAATGTTTGAATAAAAGCTTATAATCGGCTTGTGTGTTAAGTGTTTTTCTCTTATCGGATACAATTCCGAGATCTGGCATATGAATATATTTTATACCTAATTCTTCTAATGTTTTAGATAGAGTTTTTTTGGAAAATCCATATTTTCTACTTATTGGATTTTTTCTTACGTCACATAACAATTTAATATTATTTTTTATGAGACGATTAAGATAGTTTTCAAAAGATGTACCTTCGTAACCAATTGTAAAGAAACATATTTTATCTTCAGTAGGGCGACTTTCGTTGATGATATTTAATTCTTCATGGC
>CALDNY010000251.1 GCA_937914685.1 uncultured Kordiimonadaceae bacterium | reverse complement strand
GAGCTGTGATAAAAGGCTGTTTCATTGCTAAACGAGATATGAAAGACTGGCCTGTTCTAGGGTTTTTATCTACATTACAAAGAACTATTTTTGTGGATCGTGAAAAACGAACAGACACACATTCACAGCGCCAAGAAATGCAAGAACGCATGAAAGGTGGGGATAGTTTAATTTTATTTCCAGAGGGAACAACATCTTCTGGTGGGATTGTACTGCCTTTTAAAAGTTCATTATTTGGGGTTACAGAAAATTTTATTCACTCACAATGTGACGATGAAGGCCGACCTCTTGAAGTGATGGTTCAGCCAGTAACACTTGTTTACCGACGCATTAACTGTATGCCTACTAATCGTTCTAATAGACCTTTTGTGGCATGGTACGGCGATATGGAAATTGCGCCTCATTTTAAAAAATTCATAGAATTGCAAAATATTGAAGTTGAAGTTCATTTTCATGAACCTGTCTCGAGAAATTTGTTTAAAACGAGAAAAGAGCTTTCCTCATATTGTTTCCGCACCATTGAAAGGCAAATGGAAGAACGTCTAAGGCGGACATTAGATTAAATTTAGATTTTATAAAGAATTATGGGAATAATAGTGACTAAGAAGTTATATATCAAAACATATGGTTGTCAGATGAATGTTTATGATACTGAACGTATGATTGATGTGATGGCCCCTGAGGGATATACGCAAACCGATGCGCCGGATGATGCGGACCTTATTGTCTTAAATACCTGTCATATTCGTGAAAAAGCGGTTGAAAAAGTATATTCAGATATTGGCCGTGTTCGGAAAATAAAAATCAAACAATCCAAAAATGATAAGGAAGTTATTTTGGCCATCGGTGGCTGTGTTGCCCAAGCAGAGGGCGGCGAAATTATGAGACGCGCCCCCGTTGTTGACATGGTGTTTGGCCCACAAACTTATCATAATTTACCAAAAATGGTCAATAAATCTATATCCTTAAAGGCGATAGGTGAAAAATCGAGAATTTTGGATACGAGCCTTGCAGTCGATGAGAAATTTAATCAGTTATCCAAGAGCGACGTTAAAAGAAAAGCCACAGCATTTTTAACAATCCAAGAAGGTTGCGATAAATTTTGTACCTTTTGTGTCGTCCCTTATACGCGCGGTTCTGAATTTTCACGCTCTATTGAAAGTGTGATGAAAGATGCTCATAAATTAGCAGACGCTGGCGTGGTTGAAGTGACTTTATTGGGTCAAAATGTTAATGCTTTTCACGGTCAATCAAGCACAGGCCAAGAATGGGGCTTGCCTGAATTAATGGCTGAGATTGCGAAAATTGAAGGCATTGAACGTATTCGTTATACCACATCGCATCCCCACGATATGACCGATCAACTGATCAAAGCCCACGGTCAGATTAAAGAATGTATGCCTTATTTACATCTACCAGTGCAAGCAGGGTCAGACAAAGTCCTTAAAGCCATGAACCGGACCCATGATACTGCTTCTTATAAGAAAATCATTGCCGATTTGAGAAAAATACGCCCCGACCTTGCTTTATCAGGAGATTTTATAGTCGGCTTCCCCGGCGAGACAGACCAAGATTTTGAAGAAACTATGAATTTAGTGCGTGAAGTTAGATATGCACAAGCCTATAGTTTTAAATATAGCCCTCGTCCAGGAACGCCGGCAGCAACCATGGAAAATCAAGTGGATGAAGCTATAAAATCACAGAGATTAACAAGGCTTCAAGAATTATTGAAGCAACAACAAATAGAATTTAACAAATCGGTCATCGGTAAAACACTGAAAATTCTCATTGAAAATAAAGGCAAAACAGAAGACACAGCCTTTGGCCGTAGCCCTTATATGCAAGCAGTACAGGTAACATTACAGGGCGTATCTGCGGATGATTTACAAGGGACTATAGTTGATGTATTAATAAAGGATGCGGGCCCGTTTAATATTCAAGGTGTCCTTGTGGCGGCCGCTTAGGTAAAAAATATTTAATGAAACAAAAACTAGACGAAAAACTTATATCCAAAATACTTGAGTTTGAAGATAATATTCTTTTGCCCGCCTTATACGGCGAACATAATTCATACCTTAGCCGAATTGAAAATGAATTTGGCTGTACGCTCACAAGCAAAGGAAACCTGTTATCTATTAATGGCTCGAAGGAGGCCTGCTCATTATCGCAGGACGTCCTTCTTAGTCTTTATAATAGGTTGGAAGAGGGCGATGAGATAAGTCTTGATGATGTGGATGGGGCGATCCGGCTTGTCAGTATGCTTGATAGTCCGACTCTCAAATCTTCCAAACCACGCAAAGATATTTCCAACGATCAAGATGTTATACGTACACGAAAAACAACAATTTCTCCACGTTCGGAAAATCAGGCAAAATATATTAATGCCTTAAGAAGTCAGAATATTACTTTTGGCCTTGGCCCTGCGGGAACGGGGAAAACTTTTCTTGCGGTGGCTATGGCTGTTTCATATTTACTAGAAGGAAAAGTAGAACGGATAATTTTATCAAGACCCGCCGTTGAGGCGGGGGAGAAATTAGGATTTTTGCCGGGCGACTTAAAAGAAAAAGTGGATCCTTATTTGCGACCTTTATATGATGCTCTTGGTCAAATGATTTCAATGGAACAGACGGAAAAACGCCTTGAACGCGGTGAAATAGAGGTCGCCCCACTGGCCTTTATGCGAGGACGTACTTTATCGGATGCCTTTGTTATTTTAGATGAAGCGCAAAATACCACGCCGATGCAAATGAAAATGTTTTTAACTCGTTTTGGTCAAAATTGTCATATGGTGGTTTGTGGTGATCCGAGCCAAGTTGACCTACCGGACCCTAATCAATCAGGTTTAAGAGATGCCATTGATACCCTTGCTAATATTGAAGATATTGCTTTTATTCATTTTGACTATACCGATGTTGTGCGCCATAAATTAGTCGGAAAAATCGTTCAAGCTTATGATCATAGAGACAGTGGTAAAAGTTGATGAATATGAATAATGTCATTGTTGATTTATCTTTGCAATGTGAGAAATGGCGCGATGCTTTACCTGATTATGAGCAAATCATTCAAAATAGCTTGCAACAGATTATTGAAAATGTACCAGAAGGTAAAATACTTGATAAATTTTCACATTTGGAAATTAGTATAGTCCTTTGCGATGATGAGTATATTCGCCATTTAAATAAAAATTTTCGCAGTCAAGATAAAGCAACAAATGTATTGTCTTTTCAAGGGATTGAAACCGATCAAATTAAGAATTATTTATCTAAAACTGAAGATATTCCAGATTATCCTCAAATATTAGGCGAGATCTATATAGCGTATGAAACAATGATCAACGAAGCACAGGCGGCATCATTGGCATTAAGGGATCATTTCTATCATCTTAATCTTCATGGCCTCTTGCATCTTTTGGGCTATGATCATATTGAGGATAATGATGCCAAAGTTATGGAAGCATTAGAAACAAAGTTGTTGGCCAAACTGGCTGTTGACGATCCTTATGGCGCGTGAAATAGTAATGATGAGCAGTTATTTTAATGAAAGGTTTGAGTGAAAGCGAATGACATTACCAAGTGAAGACACTTCTAGGGATGAAGTGACATTTTGGGGACGTATCAAGAAAACTTTTATCAGATCAAATATTGATAAAGAGCTAAAAGAAAGTCTTGAAGAAGTTATTGAGGAGATCGAAGCTGACCAAGGGACGCTTGGCCAAGAAGAACGCTCAATTATCATGAACACTTTATCATTTGGCGATTTAAGGGTCGATGATGTCATGGTGCCTCGCGCCGATATTATCGCCATTGAAGAAAACTCATCTTTTGAAGAAATGATAGATATATTTGCAGGTGCTAGCACATCACGACTGCCCGTTTACCGTAAAACTTTAGACGAAGTGATTGCTATGGTTCATATTAAGGACGCCTTTAGAGTTTTTGCCAACCGAAAAGATAGCAAAGATTTTCCATCGCTTAAATCAATTCAACGGCCGATGTTATTTGTTCCTCCCTCTATGAAGCTGATTGACCTTCTGACTAAAATGCAAAATAGCCATATACATATGGCCTTGGTTGTCGATGAATATGGCGGCACAGACGGACTATTGACCATCGAAGATTTGGTTGAACAAATTGTCGGTGCCATCGAAGATGAGCATGATATTGTTGAAGGCGTGTTGATGCGCGAGCTTGTTGACGGTAACTTGCATGTAGATGCTCGCCTCCCTATCCAAGAACTTGAAGATTTGCTTGGCATAGATTTTTTATCGAATGATCAGGATAATGATGTGGATACAATAGGGGGACTTGTTTTTACCCTAGCGGGCCATATCCCGCAAAAAGGGGAAATCATAGTGCACGAAAATGGTATTCGTTTTGAAATTATAGAGGGCAATACAAGGCATATAAAATATATTTTAGTTCACAGAAAAGATTTGAAATAAAAAGCAATAATAATGGAAAACATATTACATTTTTTTAATCGACTGTCTGTGTATAAGCTGTTGTTTATTTCATTAATCGCAGGTTTGTTATCGGCTTTATCTTTTGCGCCTATTCATTTTATTGCCACTTATTTTATCTGTTTCCCAGTTTTATTAATCATCACAATGAATTCAAAATCCATTAAAGACGCCTTTAAAATAGGCTATTTTTTTGGTTTTGGACATTTTTATGCAGGGCTTTATTGGATAGGGAATAGTTTTGCAGTGGAACCTTCGATCCCTGATTGGGCTGGATTTTTAATGGTTGCGGCTCTTGCACTTTCCCTCGCTTTATATAGTGGCCTGGTTTGCGCGATCGTTAAATATATTCATAAAAACCAGTCATTAAAAACCCATCTTTTGAACTGTGTTCTGACTTTTAGCGTCACATGGTCGATAATGGAATGGCTAAGGGGGGTGTTATTCACAGGATTCCCGTGGAATTTAAGCGGTTATATTTGGGGCTTTAGCGATAGTTTATTACAATCCACAGCAATATGGGGCATCTATGGCCTTAGTGTCATCACTCTTTTATTATGTTTTGTCCCGCTATTTTTGTTTGATAAGAAAAGCCGTATCATAGCGCCTGTTTTAGCGGTTTTGTTACTGTCTGGGCTCTATTTTTATGGTTCTAACAGATTTCCTCAAAGCGTTGATATGGTTGAGGGAATTAATTTACGGGTTGTTCAAGCCAATATAAAACAGCAAGATAAATGGCCATATGAAAATTGGGGTAAAAACCTAGTCAACTTTATGACGATGAGCGAAGATGGGGATAACAATGGTCATAAGGCGGTAACTACCCATATGATCTGGCCAGAAACAGCGGTCATTTATTCACTCTCAGAAGAACCTTTTCGAAGGCAGCTAATCTCGAAAATAATAGGAAATGGTGGTACTGTATTTACTGGTTTTCCAAGACGACAACGTGACCTTGATCAAACAAGAATATACAACTCATTGATAGCTATTGGTGAAGCAGGGCAGGTAAAAGGCATTTATGATAAAAGCCATTTAGTCCCCTTTGGTGAATATATCCCCCACTTTATAAAAGACATATTAATCCCCATTGGTTTTGCGGAGCTTTTTACAGGGGGTCAGGATTATAGTGAAGGCCGAGGTTCTAATACTCTTAATATCGCGGGCTTACCACCAGTTGGTATTCTTATTTGCTATGAAGTTATTTTTCCGGGAAAAGTGGCTGATATGGATAATAAACCTCAATGGTTATTGAATATCACCAATGATGCTTGGTACGGTCAAAGCACTGGCCCGTATCAACATTTATTACAATCTAAGGTCAGGGCTATCGAAGAAGGTCTGCCATTGGTCCGTTCGGCGAGCACGGGTATTTCTGCTATCATAGATCCTTATGGCAGAGTGTTGGATAAAATACCCCTTAATAGTTCTGGTGTGATTAACAGCCAATTACCCATGCCAATTGCTCGACCAACATTATATTCATATATGAAAGAGTGGATTTTTGTTTGCATAAATGTTATATTAATATTTGTTAATATTGTGTGGCAGATCAATGCAACGAAAAAACGTAAAATATATTAATAATGTTATAATATTACCAAAATGCTTGACAAACGTTACATTATCACTAAAAAAGAACAATACTTTTTTGGGAGGTCGGCCTTTATTAAGGTTGGGAAGTAATCTTTAATAATCGAAAAGGTACTTTTAGAAATGAGCATGATTAAATCTTCACCGGATCCGGTTGATATACACGTAGGCGCAAGAGTGCGTCTTAGAAGAACTTTACTTGGCATGAGCCAAGAAAAGCTGGGCAAAGCCCTTAAATTAACATTCCAGCAAGTCCAAAAATATGAAAGAGGAGCCAACAGGATTGGTTCTAGCCGCTTATTTCAACTTTCTCGAATTCTTGACGTTCCCGTATCATTTTTCTTTGATGAAATGACCTCTGAAACTACCCGTAAAGCAGACGGCATGGCCGAAGGAAACAAACAAGTTTTTGAAGTGGATAAATTATCACGCAGAGAAACCTTAGAACTTGTTCGCGCTTATTATAAAATTACAGATCCCCTTGTGCGCAAGAAAATTTTTGAAATGGTTAAGGCTGTGGGAAATTCTGCGATCGGATCAAACGGTAAAAAATAATCTATACTGATTATTCAATATCAAATAAATTTATAAACATGTTTTATCCTTTGTGGTAAAACATGTTTTTTTATGGGATAAATCAATGTTAAAAGATGATGTGATTTATAAAATAAGCACCAAAGATCAATGGCGAAAAGCGCAAGAAGACGGTGTTTATTTAGGCTCGAAAGACGATAAATGTGATGGTTTTATCCATTTTTCGACCAATGATCAAGTTTCGGCTACGCTTTCGAAGCATTTTAACGGACAAATTGATTTATTATTATTAAAAGTAAAGATAATTTTGCTTGATCAAACGATCTTAAAATGGGAAATATCAAGAAACCATGAAAAATTGCCTCATCTTTATGGTCATTTAAATCTTGATGCTATAATAGAGGTAACTGAAATTCCTAACCATAGAGATGATTAGGAAATAAGGTTTAGGAAATAAAGTGATGAGCTTATATGGCTTAATAAAATCTATATTTTTCTTACTGAGCCCTGAAAAGGCACATAGTTTGGCTATTATCGCCCTTAAATATGGCTTAGTCGCACCGCTTAAGAAAAATAACTCACCCCGACTTAGTCAAAATTTATGGAGTTTGAAATTTCCAAATCCAATAGGGCTTGCCGCTGGTTTTGATAAAAATGCCGAAGTTTATGATGCCATGCTTGGTCAAGGGTTTGGTTTTGTGGAAACAGGCACGGTAACACCTCTAGCGCAAGCAGGAAATGATAAGCCGCGCATTTTTAGATTGACCGAAGACAATGCTGTCATTAATCGGCTTGGTTTTAACAATAAGGGTCTTTTATATTATGCAGCGCAGTTAAAAAAGCGCACGAAAAATGATGGCATTATTGGTGCTAATATTGGTGCAAATAAATTATCTGATGATCCGATAAATGACTATGTTATAGGCTTGAAAACACTGCTTGGTCTAGCCGACTATTTTACCATAAATATTTCCTCACCCAATACCCCCGGCCTTCGCGCCTTGCAAGGGCGAGAGGCGTTGGACGAGCTTCTTACTAAGTTGAAATCTGTGCGTGATCAGGCTTCTTTCATTAGCCCACCAGCCCTTATTTTAAAAATCGCCCCTGATTTAAATCAAAATGAATGCGAGGATATTGCTGAAATTATTCTTAAACATAAAATAGACGGATTAATTGTTAGCAACACCACAATATCACGGCCTGATCTTTGTTCTTCTTTTCAACAGCAAAGTGGAGGCTTAAGCGGAGAACCGCTTTATCAATTATCGACACAAATATTATCGACGATGTACAAAATGACCAAAGGTCAAATTCCGATCATCGGTGTCGGCGGTGTCAGCACAGGATTACAAGCCTATGGTAAAATTAAAGCAGGAGCATCGCTGGTTCAGCTTTATTCCGCACTTATTTATCATGGGCCATCATTGGCGGTAAAAATCGCCCAAGAACTTGATGATCTTTTAAAGGCTGATTGTTACGATAATATCAGCCAAGCCATTGGCGCAGACCATAAACATTTAAAATAGGATTTTTTATGTCGATCATACTTTATCATAACCCACGCTGCAGCAAATCCCGCCAAACCTTGGCCTTATTAGAGGAAAAGGGCATTAAGCCCGTTATTCGTGATTATCTAAATAATGTACCAAGTGCGGATGAAATAGCAGAAATTTTAAAAATGTTAAAATTAAAGCCTCGTGATTTAATGCGTAAAAAAGAAAGCGACTATAAAGAAAATGGTCTTGATGACCTCAATTTAAGTGATGCGGAACTGATAGGGGCTATGGTTAAATATCCTAAATTAATTGAAAGACCTATTGTTATTAACAATGGAAAAGCTGCGATCGGACGCCCCCCAGAATCTGTACTTGAAATTTTGTAATTTTCTTAATTCAAGCCAATTTTCTATATTGCTCATGAAATTTTAATTGATCTGAATCAAGGAAATTCCTTCCCTTAGGGAATAGGATTGATTTTGATGAGGATATTGCATGACCAAATCTAACCCACAAATGACATCGCCTCCCGATCTGACACGCCATGATCAAGGCACGGGACCTGTTCGAACGCGCGTGCCGGTTTATGTTGATCTGCTTCCTCCTTGTAATCATGCTTGCCCTGCCGGTGAAGATATCCAACAATGGTTAGGTTTGGCTCAAGACGGCAATTATGAGGCGGCGTGGCGGTGTTTGATTGAAAACAACCCTATGCCCTCCATTCATGGCCGTGTTTGTTATCACCCCTGCGAAGATAGTTGTAATAGAAATTTCATAGATACATCCGTTAGCATTCACGCGGTCGAACGATTTTTAGGCGATTTAGCGTTAGAAAAAGGATGGAAGCCTAAAATCTCTGCCAAAAAAAGCGGTAAAAAAATACTGATTATCGGTGCGGGGCCAAGCGGCCTTTCGGCGGCCTATCATTTAAACAGACTTGGTCACAGTGTAGAAATTCATGAAGCGGGCCCCCTTGCTGGAGGTATGTTGCATTTTGGTATTCCCGCCTACCGTCTTCCACGGGCAGAGTTAAATGCTGAAATTAAACGTATTATTGATATGGGGGTAAAAATTATCCTTAATCATAAAGTCGATGATGTTCTTATGGAGAAAGAACAAGGTAATTTTGATGCGGTCTTTGTTGCTGTCGGGGCCCATATCAGTAATAAAGTTGATATCCCACAGCGGGACGCTGGCAAAATTTTTGATGCGGTTTCTTACCTTCGCAGTGTAGAGACGGGCAATGCGCCAAAAATAGGCCGCCGTGTTGCCATTTACGGCGGGGGAAATACAGCCATGGATGTGGCGCGAACTGCAAAACGAATGGGCGCAGATGAAGCATTGATCATTTATCGCCGTGACCGTGAAAATATGCCTGCCCATGATTTTGAAGCCACAGAGGCACTCGAAGAAGGCATTAAAATCAATTGGCTTAGAACCATTAAGGAAATTGATGCGACTAATTTTAAAGTTGAGGTTATGGAAATCGGTAAAGATGGACGTCCCCAGTCAACAGGAAAATTTGAAACATTAGAAGCCGATAATCTTATTCTTGCTTTAGGACAAAAGACAGAAACTGAATTTTTAAAAAATATTGAGGCTATTCAATTTCTTAAAGATGGCACCGTAGAGGTTGGCGATGATATGATGACAGGCAGCGAAGGAATTTTTGCTGGTGGCGATATGGTGCCAAGTGAACGCACCGTTACGGTTGCTGTCGGTCACGGTAAAAAAGCTGCCCGTTTCATTGATGGCTATTTAAGACAAAAATCCTATATCCCAGAGCAGAAACATCCCATTGTCGGATATGAAAGATTGCATATGTGGTACCGAACATATGCCTCACAACGCGAACAGGAACAGCTTCCCATTAGCGAACGGGCAAATTTCAATGAAATAACCCAAGGACTGTCGCCCAATGATGCTTTGTTTGAAGCAAGTCGCTGTCTTTCATGTGGTAATTGTTTTGAATGTGATGGCTGTTATGGATCATGCCCACAAAGGGCTGTGATTAAATTAGGCCCCGGTAAAAGATATGAATTTGATTATAACATCTGTAATGGTTGCGCGGTTTGTTATGAGCAATGTCCTTGCTATGCGATAGAAATGGTATCAGAAGAGGCAGGAATATGATCGCAAATCAACCCAAAATTGTTACCATTGATGGTAACGAAGCGGCCGCTTATATTGCATATCGCTTGGTTGATATTTGTTCTATTTTCCCCATTACACCTTCATCACCCATGGCAGAGGAGGCAGATGCTTGGTCCAACGCGGGCATTAAAAATATTTGGGGTCAAATTCCCGATATTATTGAAATGCAAAGTGAAGGCGGTGCGGCGGGTACAGCTCACGGTGCTTTGCAAACGGGTTCACTAGCCACGACCTTTACCTCGTCGCAAGGTCTCCTTTTAATGTTGCCTAATATGTATAAAATAGCTGGTGAGCTTACCGCTACGGTCTTTCATGTGGCGGCGCGCTCATTGGCGACACAAGGCTTATCTATTTTTGGCGACCATCAGGACGTGATGGCGGCGAGAATGACGGGTTTTGCCATGCTCAATGCCGCATCAGTTCAAGAATGTCATGATATGGCGCTTATTGCTCATGGCGTTACTTTAAAAAGTCGCGTTCCATTCATGCATTTCTTTGATGGTTTTAGAACTTCTCACGAAGTAAATAAAATCAGCATCATCCCTGATGATGTGATCCGAAAAATGATTGACGAAGATTTGGTTTACGCCCACCGAAATCGCGGACTAAACCCTGATAATCCTTTCATTCGCGGTACGGCGCAAAACCCTGATGTTTATTTTCAATCACGGGAAACGGTAAATGTTTTTTATGATAAAGTGCCTGATATTGTTCAAGAGGCTATGGACAAATTTGCGGATATGACAGGACGGCAGTACCAACTGTTCGATTATTACGGTGCACAAGATGCCGAAAATATCATCATCATCATTGGCTCTGGAGCCGAAACAGTGATCGAGACCGTGAAACATCTGCATAAGCAGGGTCAATCAGTCGGTATTTTACAGGTTCGTTTATATCGCCCCCTTTCCCTTAAACATATCGCCAAAGTTTTGCCTAAAGCCGTAAAATCGATAGCCGTGCTTGACAGAACAAAGGAAATTGGCGCGCGCGGGGAGCCGCTTTATCTGGATATGGTAGAAGCGATATTGACGCTTTATAATGATGGCATACTCAAATCTATGCCGAAAATTATCGGTGGACGTTATGGTCTCTCCTCTAAGGAGTTTACCCCTGCAATGGTTAAGGCGGTATTTGATGAATTGCAAAAACCTTCACCAAAAAACCATTTTACCATAGGCATTAATGATGATGTTGGTCATACTAGCCTTGAATTTGACCCAAATTTGGATATTGAACATAAAGAAGTAACAAGGGCGATTTTTTACGGTTTGGGTTCTGATGGGACGGTCGGTGCCAATAAAAATACCATTAAAATTATTGGCGAAAATACAGATTTATTTGCCCAGGGATATTTTGTTTATGATAGTAATAAATCAGGCTCGCAGACCATATCCCATCTTCGATTTGGTCCTGATCCTATTAAAGCACCTTATTTAATCAGTTCCGCTAATTTTGTGGCTTGCCATAAAGCATCCTTCATTGAAAAAATGGACGTTCTTAAATTTGCCGCTAAAGGGGCTACATTCTTGCTCAATACAGATGTTGGGGTTGATATGGCTTGGGATTGTTTGCCAAAACCTCTCCAGCAACAAATCATCTCTAAAGAGATTGTGTTTTATGTGATTGATGCCACGGCGGTGGCGCGCGATGTGGGCATGGGACGACGAATTAATACCATCATGCAAACCTGTTTCTTTGCCCTTTCTGGCGTCTTGCCGCGCGATGCTGCCATTGTTCAGATTAAAAGCGCCATAAAAAAATCTTATGCGAAAAAAGGGGATAAGATTGTTGCTAAAAACTTTGCCGCGGTTGACGGCGCACTTGATCATCTTTATCAAGTGAAAATTTCAAAAAATATCACCAGTAAAATTGAGTTTCAGCCTATTGTAAGTCTTAATGCACCAAAATTTGTTCAAGAAATAACCGCGCCGATGATTAACGGCGAGGGGGACGAACTTGCGGTCAGTCAAATTCCAGTTGACGGCACATATCCAAGTGGTACGGCGGCGTGGGGTAAGCGCAATGTCAGTGATGAAATTCCTATTTGGCAGGAGGATGTCTGTATTCAATGCGGTAATTGTGTTTTTGTTTGTCCTCATAGTGCTATTCGTTCCAAATTTTACCATAAATCATATCTTAATGATGCGCCGGAAACTTTTAAATCAGCCAAAGTAAGCGCCCGCGGCTTTCCTGAAGCAAAATATACGTTGCAAATTTACCCTGAAGATTGCACGGGCTGTTATATGTGTATTGAGGCTTGTCCAGCCTTTAAATGGCCCGAAAAAGTCAGCAAAGCCATCAATATGGAGCCAAAAGCACCCCTATTAGAGGCGGAGAAGAAAAATCTCGAATTTTTTGATAGCTTACCCGTCAATGATCGGGCCGAGATCGACTTTTCTTCCATTCGTGGTGCTCAATTTCTTGAGCCCTTATTTGAATTTTCCGGCGCTTGCCCGGGCTGTGGTGAAACCCCTTACGTAAAATTATTATCTCAACTGTTTGGCCCAAGATTGCTGGTGGCTAATGCCACAGGTTGTTCTTCTATTTATGGCGGTAATCTGCCGACAACGCCGTGGACGAAAAACGCAGAAGGAAGAGGGCCGGCTTGGTCCAATTCGTTGTTTGAAGATAATGCAGAATTTGGATTAGGGATGCGTCTTAGCGCCGATAGACATTTGGCGATTGCCAAAGATTTATTGAATGATATGCGCGGCGAAATAGACGGTAATCTTATTGATGATTTGATTAATTCAAAACAACAAATCGGCGCAGAGGTTAGCGCCCAACTTGACCGCGTCCATAGATTAAAAGAAATCCTTGGCACAATCTTAACGGCCAAAGCCAAAGAACTTCTGACGGTTGTTGATAGTTTGGTACGCCGGAGTGTGTGGCTGGTTGGCGGTGATGGTTGGGCTTATGATATTGGCTCTGGTGGGCTAGATCATGTTCTGGCCAGTGGCCGCAATGTTAATATATTAGTGATGGATACGGAAGTCTATTCGAATACGGGTGGGCAAATGTCCAAAGCAACGCCGCTGGCGGCTACGGCTAAATTTGCCGCAGGTGGTAAAACTGTTGCTAAAAAAGATCTGGCCTTGCAAGCGGTTTCTTACGGTAATGTTTATGTGGCTCGGATTGCTATGGGCGGCAATTCTCAACAAACTTTACAAGCCTTTCGCGAAGCCGAACAATATAAAGGTCCGTCGTTGATATTGGCTTATTCCCACTGTATCGCCCATGGCTATGATATGCGTTACGGCCTAGAACAACAAAAACTAGCCGTGGCTAGCGGACATTGGCCTTTGGTGCGCTATAATCCTGAATTACGTAAAGTGGGTATTAATCCATTCATATTAGACGCACCGCGCCCGACTATAGATTTTAAGGAATATGCTTATAATGAGATGCGCTATAAAAGTTTACTAGAATCCAATCCTAAAGTGGCGGTTGAATTGATGCAAATGGCTCAGAAATCCTTGAACCTTAAATGGGATACCTATGAAAAACTAGCCTCACAATCAGCCTCACAGTTCGAGCCGGTTTATTAATCATCATAAACTATTGTGTTTTTTTAAAAAGCTATGTTAGCTATTAACAGTATAAAAATAATTTAGGGAAGTGAATGATGACAAAAATCTATGGTTTTTTAACGATTTTAATTGGGTCTTTAATTTTAATGACAGCCGCGAGTTCTGCGCAAACTAAGGAACCATTTCAAGATGTCGCTCATGAGATATTAAAAGACAGCATTGCCATGCGCACCGTTAAAGGTTATGGCCAAGTGCCGAAATTAGCAAACTATTTAAAAGACCGCTTCATTAAGGCGGGGTTTGCCGAGGATGATATTATGCTGATCCCTCACGAGGAAACTATGGCACTGATAGCGCGTTATCGCGGCGATGGCAGTTCACAGAAAAAAGCGATGTTGCTTTCTTCCCATATGGATGTGGTCGAGGCCTTACCAGAAGATTGGCAACGCGATCCTTATACATTGATAGAAGAGAATGGTTTTTTCTATGGGCGTGGCGTTAATGACACCAAATTGAGTGTTGCGACCTTAGTGGCCACTATGCTCCGCCTTAAAAGCGAAGGATTTGTACCAAGTAGAGATATTATTCTTGCCCTATCAGGTGATGAAGAAACCTATATGACGACTACTAAATTAATGTCGACAAAATATCGCGATGCCATTGATGCGGAATTTGCCATCATTGCAGATGGTGGTGGTGGCCAACTTAGTGAAGAAGGGGTCGCCACATCCTTTAGTGTGGATGGTGCAGAAAAAACTTATGTTACATTTGAAGTCACAGCCCGTAATCCAGGCGGACATAGCTCACTGCCGCGTAAAGATAACGCCATTTATGATATGACAAGGGCTTTGGGAAAATTAGAAGCCCACAGCTTTTCTGTACTTTATAGCGATTTGACATTGGCTTATTTTGCCAAAGCGGCTCCTATGGTTGGCGGTGAAGTTGGTGCGGCGATGACGGCATTTTCAAAAAATCCAAAGGATTTAAAAGCCGTGAAAATATTGCGCGATTATCCTGAATATGGCGGTATAACAGGGACTACTTGCGTGACGACCATGCTCAGTGCGGGGCACGCGGAAAACGCACTTCCTCAATCGGCCATGGCAACAGTTAATTGTCGGGTTTTTCCAGGCGTTAGCATTGAAGAAATTAAGGCCGAATTACAACAGGTGATGGATAATGATAGTTTTGAATGGGCCATTTATGATAGCACCCAGGAAAGTGATGCATCACCCATGCGCGCAGATATTTTTGAGGCGGTTGAACGAGCGGTTCATGCTGAATATCCTAATATTCCGATTATTCCCCATATGGCTCTTGGCGCCTCAGACGGATCATATTTTCGCGCTGCCGGCATTCCAAGTTACGCCTTAACGGGGATATTTATCAAATCATCTGATGAATTCAGCCACGGCCTCAATGAACGTGTACCTCAACAAAGTCTACCCACGTCCATGCGTCTTTGGTATAGTTTATTGACGGAACTTGCTGGATAATTACAGGATAAATAAAGTTTTATTTCATACTGAAGTATAATTTGGCAATTTCTAATGAATGTTTGCCCGGTTCTTGATTGACGTCATTACAAAGAGTAGCAATGGAAAGGCGTTGATCAGGGAAACGAACATAATATGTGGAAAACCCGAGCCAGCCTCCGCTATGGGCAAATACATTACGGTCGAGAATTTTATCTATAAACTGACCATTGGCATAAAGAGCATCTCTCATTTTTAAGGGGCTATTGGCGCGGTTAAAATTTTCAATGAAAGTTTCAGGATCTTTTCCTAATTTCGGCGTATAGAAATGATTATCCCATTTGATGAATTCATTGATGCTGGTGTGGAGACCGCCATCACCGACGACAAACATATTGGTCATGTCCGTTTGATAACCGCCGTCTTTTTTGGCTTTATAGCCGGTAGCTCTATTTTTAATAACCTCTAAGCCATCATCACTGAAAAATGTTTTATCCATAGCGAGGGGCGAAAATATATACTTCTGTGAATATTCTCTTAAACTAAGGCCGCTTTGTTTTTCCACCAGCATGGAAAACAGGAAATAAGCAAAATTGCTATATTCAGCCTTGCTCATGGGGTCATGGATTAGTTTAACTTTCTTTATGACATCATAAAATTCTTCAATGGTCAGATAATCTTCGTTGCCCAAACGAAAAGGCCCGCCCGCGGCTGATTTTAAATTAATATCGCTTGCAACTTTTTCGCCTTCGTAGCTCCCCGCAATCAAGTTATAATCCCCCATGCCGCTTACGTGTCCCAACATTTGGCGAATGGTTACTTTCTGTCCATAAT
>CALDNY010000250.1 GCA_937914685.1 uncultured Kordiimonadaceae bacterium | reverse complement strand
TAATAATGTATATTAGATTTATATAATATAAAAGATAGAAATAAAAAAGGGAAATTCTTTTTTATGAGCAATCAGGCAGTATCAGTTTTGCAAAATCGCTCATAAAGCGTCCCCATAATGACCTCAACATCATCACTATCTAACGTATAATACACAGACTGAGCACTACGCCTTGTTCGCACCAGTTTCTCTCTGCGTAAAACGGCTAAATGCTGTGATAATGCTGATTGACCTAGTCCAAGCAACACTTCTAGCTCACCTACGCTTCGTTCCTCAGTTGCTAAATAACAAAGAATGAGCAAACGCCATTCATTGGACATAACTTTTAATAATTCAGATACATTCTTTGCATTGTCTTTGAGCAATTCTATATCCATCTTTTTTTCCCCCACCATCATACATTCTCACCTACTGCCTTTTGTTCAACAAACACGTTATAAATCACGCGCCACATCCCTCAAAACCATCTGCATCCATTTTTGCTTCATAACTTGGTGTTACTGCTGACCCAAGAACCAAAGAACTTTTAACACTATCCCAGTCTTCTGGTTGCAATATAATCATCCAACCCGCTTCGTAAGGATCATCATTTGCCAAACTAGGGCTATCTACCAGTGCCTGATTAACCTCGATCACTTCACCGGCTGCCGCAGACTTAGCAGGGCCAACCCATTTACCAGATTCAACCGTAGCAACAGATTTTCCTGCTTTAATTTTTTTGCCAACTCTTTTAGCAGTAAAAGCAACCAATTGCCCTGCAAGGGCTGTCGCGACCATCGTCATGCCAAGTTTGACTTTACCGTCTCCCATTTCACGGAACCAAATATGATTTTCAACATCATACAATAAATCATCTGGTAAATTACATCCACGTATATTAGGCATCGGTAAATCCTCCTTATTATTATTAGCTATCCAGTTTAGCTCTAACTGAACGCGAAGAGCAACAGAACTCTCCAAAATCTGATTTTTCTATTTTCCCAGCTATAAAATAATAAAGATGGCTTGCGACCAACTTCATCATATTCAGTCTTTGTAATGTTTGATCGTGTTCAGGGTCAAGTGTTATTAAATTATAATGATAAATCAATTCGCGGCACGTTTCTCTACAGGCATTAAAACTTGGATCACCTTTAGCCCCTTGACGGTGCAATGCTATTAAGCGAAAACCTTCTTTTTCTTTATCCGTAGGCACTTGATCATTGGCGGTGATCCAGCATTCCAACGTCTCTTCACCAAGCGCTAACATAGTGCTGGGCGACAAGGCATCTGCTTCAAGTTCTTTGCCAATATCTAAAAACGTTCTCATGCAATCCCTTTTTCTTTCATAAGAGCATAACTATCAGAAATATTTTCCTGCAATCCTACTTTTCGCTTGCTCAAACCTAAGGCCATACCGAGCAATTGAGTGAAATAGACAATTTTTACATTGGTTTTCTTACCAAACATTTTTTCTGCGCGAATTTGATGCATTTCCAGACCACTGTGACAAGTCGGACATTCTGTGGCGATCACCTCGGCACCAGATGCCTCAGCAGCCATCAATATATTCAGAACCAATTTAGTTGATGTGTCGCTATCAGATAAAGTATGCGCACCGCCGCAACAGGCTGTTTTTAACGGAAAGTCCACATTATCAGCACCAGCCACAGCTAAAAGATCGTCCATATAATGTGGTTTATCGGTTGATTCGCTATCCCCCCCTTGGTCTTTTTCAGGAAAAATATTACGGGGGCGAGTATACATGCAGCCGTAATAATTAGCGACTTTCAAGCCTTTCAAGCCGCCTTTAATTTTCTTTTCTAGCTCTTCTTCACCAACCGCTTTTTTAATCCAGTCCAAAGCGTGAATGGTTTCAATTGAACCTGCCTTATAAGTTTCATGACCCGCTTTTTTAGAAATTTGTTCAACTACTTCGACGGAAGCAGCATCGTTTTCAAGATCATATTCGGCTTTTTTCAGATTGTGATAACAGCCATTACAAGGCGCCATAACCACATCATGCTTCATTTCATTACTCGCAATGGACATGACCCTCGATGATAAATAGGTTTGAAGTTTTGGATCAACGTTTTTAACTTCCATGGCGCCGCAACAGTTCCAATTTTTTACTTCTTCTAATCCTAAGTCTAAAGCCTTACCAATGGCCTTAGTAGATTTATTATAAGCGTGCCCCGTACCCTCCAAGGCACAGCCCGGATAGTAGGCCACATTTTTATATTTTTCTTTATTCTCAGACATTAATTAGTCTCCTGATTAGCGGTATTGGAATCGTCACTTTGCGTAACTTGATCTAGCTTTAATGCCTTACGGTGAAGAGCATGTTGCTCTTGGGCATATTCTTTCATAGCGTCCCTCGCAGCACCCCAGTTTTTTGTTCTTGGGCGAAGAAATGTGGCAAGTCCTAATTTTATTAACATTTCAACAGGTAAATTACGCATTAAACGCTTAACCATCTCTATCAACCATCCTTGGGTCAGACTTTGTTTGGTGCGGCCAAAGAAACCACGGATAGTCCGAGATTCCTCAATCATACCTGTCTCCATAACTTGATCCGTAAAGACCTCATCAAATATCGTCGAATGTGACTTTGGGGTGTGACCTTTCAGCTCCAACCAATGGGATGTCGCTTTCATCACGCCTTCGGGTGCCACATCACGCGGGCAGATATAAGTACATTTATTACAAGACACACATTGCCAAATGATCTCTTTATCACGCAACAATTCTTCTTCCATTCCCATACGGATCAGATAAATCCAATAACGCGGGTTAAAATCAGCATTTAGCGCATTAACCGTACAAGCATTGGTACAAGAACCACATTGAAAACAACGATGAATATATTCACCGCCCGGCAATGCAGAAATTTCTTCCTCCAGCTCTTCATTATAATCCGTAACCACACGACTTTGGATGAACGTGCTCCAATGTCCAGAGACATCAATGCCTTCAATGACAAGTTCGTCATGGGACTTGATGTTTTCCGGGCGGATCAGCGATTTTTCATGAATTGGCATAAATTTCTCCCGCTCAACTCAGAGCGTCTAGAGTATCAAAAATAACAGATTGGCCTTCAATTGTCTTGAGTTTTGATCTGCCTTTAGCAGAAACTCCATCAAGACCTAGAAGGCGGCGAATATGCATCATCGGATCTTCAGGGTTGGTAAAATCAGCCCTAATATAAGTGTTTCCGTGATCGCAGATATAACCGGCATAAATTTGAGCTTGCAGCAAATCAACAATCTGCAACATATCTTTATATACACCGTTATCACTCAAATACTGGCTTATTTCCTGCCTAAGAGTGATGAAAGTTTCGAAGTTATCAACAACATCAATAACCAGATTATCGATATTATCTGAGAACCATATTTCACGTAAGACCCCTGTATTTGTCGCCGTATCCCATACCCAGCGACACATAAGTGGATAACGTTCAGGGTCAGTGCCGTGCAGCACTTCACTGGCTAAATCCCGCGTCCAGCGATGATCTTTATCCTTTGGAAATACGCTGCAAAATTGAGCAATGCGCTCATCGGCCGCCGACACATCTTCGGCTCCCTCTTGCAGCGTTAATAAGGCGTTCTTTAGAATTTCTTTTTTTTCGCTATTTTCAAGATACGGGGCAATGCGGCGTCTAACCGTCGGCATAAACGAACATAAGGCCTGTAGCATGGCCGTATCTGGCATCGAAGGCGTTTTAAAATTAAAAGCTTCTTTAAAAGCGTCCCTCCTTACCTGTAAGGCATAGATGAAGCGTTCCACTCCGCCTTGCTCTTCGCTGGCAGACAACAGGCTTTCAAACGCGTATTTAAGATGCTCACCACTTAAGTCAAGCTCAACTGGTGTAGCCTCTACGTTATCTTGCTTATGTCTGGTAAATAGTCCCAACATTTTTTACTCTTTTAGCTATTTAAATTTGCGTATTCAATGGCTGACATGGCCGCAGCCGCACCTTGAGCAATTGAATCGTCAATAGTTTCAGGGCTAGTAGCCGCACCAGCAACAAAAATTCCAGTATGCGATGTGGCACCAAGAGAGCCATATGTATTCCCTTTGTCGATAAATCCATGTTGTTCAAGGTCAACATCAAATATTGAACTAATCAGCATGTTATCCACATTGGGATCCATACCAATAGCATGAACAACCATGTCAAATGGAATGGTGATCGGACGCTTAACCAATGTATCTTCACCCTTAACAATCAATTGCTTGCCATTGGAGGTCACTTCGGCGATACGGGCCTTAATATATTTAACCTTATATTCTTCTTGGCTTTTCCAGTAATAATGGGTTTCAAGCAAGCCAAAGGTTCTAATATCCATATAATAAATATAAACATGACAGTCTGGTAATTCTTCGCGGATTTCCATGGCAATATTAGCCGAAACTGAACAGCAAATTTTTGAACACCATTCACGGCCAATCTGACGGTCACGGGAGCCAACACATAACAATATTGCCACCCGTTTCGGTTTGCGATCATCGGACGGACAACGCACACCTTTACCAGACGAAATCATCTGCTCAACTTGCGTTGTTGTGACAACATCTTCGAAAGTACCAAAACCCCACTCAGGTTTATTAACTGAATCAAAATGGGTGAAGCCAGTACACAGCACTATTGAGTTCACATTGATCACATCACCGTTCGAAAGAGTGACATCAAAGTTACCATCTTTACCTTTTTGCTCAACAACAGTAGTGCTCGTCATAACGGTTATATTATCATTGCCCGTCACACGGTCGACCATAGACCCAATGGCATCTTTGGCCCATTCACCGCTTGGAACAAGTTTGGCGTAGCCATCCAAAATAGGAGCGCCGCCCAAACGGTCTTCTTTTTCGACCAGAATAACTTTTTTCCCAAGTGCTGCCAGGGAATGTGAGGCAGATAAGCCCGCAGGGCCGCCACCAACAACTAAATATGGTTTACTCATAATTTTTGCTCAATTTTTTCAAAGCCCGGTCCAGATGTGATCATCTTGCGGGGGTCATAAAGGTTTTCCTGCTTGCCGATTTTAACTTGTTCAAGATAAGCCTCAAACTCGGCCATACTAGCGGCTTGGTCGATACCCATTTTCTCTAGTAATTTTTCAACCGCTGAGGCATGCCAATGCAGTTGGACAATTTTATAAGGATGGGCACCACATGCTAGCGCGGCAAACTGGATGTCTGCCATCACAGGGAGTTCAATTTTCTCGCCCATGGCTTGCGCAATCCATTGGCTTTTATCCAATGTTGTCACACAGCCCGTATCATGGCCGATCATAACATCTGATTTTGCCTCATCAACCGCTACTCGTAGTTTGCGATCAATAGCAAAGGAACGGGTAAATTCACGCTCTGAAATAATATGGCGGAAGCCAAAACCACAACAATCATACCATGTGGAATAATCAATAACCTGCGTTCCCATGCTTTCCATAATACCCGTGGAGACGGCCACTCTGTTACCATCCAACACATCATCATCATAGATCACATCTTGGGGTACCATTTTATATACATGGCACGCTGGATGAATGGTGGAGCGAATATGGCTACAATCATATACCTGATGATTGGCAATTTCGCCGCGCATAACATGGACCCATTCTGAATAATGAACAATTTCTTCTGGAATAAGTAATTTACCATCAACCAGACGGCCGAGCTTGCCAAGAATTTTCTTAACGCGTTCCCGTAGTTCGGCCGAATGCAAGAGATAGCCTCTTACTTCTTTATAGTTACCAAAAGAGGTGCCGCAATGAACCAATGGGAAAAAATATCCATCAGGAAGTCCTTGGGCGCGACCAGAGACATAGGCCTGATGAAAATTGCGCAAAAATACAGCGGCCAGACTTTCAATGTTACCAATGCCAGAACCATGATAGTTCCAAGCCGTACAAGATGTCTGATCCGTTTCATCAAGATACTCAACATCTAATTTATTCATCATCCACAGGAGGGAGGTGGGATAGCCAGGAATATTACCACATTGACCACAAGATTTATGGTGCCACAAGCGATCAGTTGGTATTTTCTTATCCCAACCATAAAGAGTTTTAGCCATAGAAACTTTATTGCCATCATTAACCCGGTGAACAACAATTTCGCCTTCTTTTTCAAGCTGCCACATAAGATCACGGTCATCACTTACGCGGTTTTTACCCGTTAACATCGAGCGACGGTCTATTTTCTGCTCTACCCAGTTGGTAGCGGTACGGGCGTCATGGGCAGATAATTTTGCATCGCGCCATTCATCACCGTGACCAGTTAGGCTTGGTCCACCATTCTTATCAATTGTAGTCATAGTCTATCTCCTTCGTTGAGCGTTGGTATGGGTGATCATTCATCATCATCATCGTCCTGCTCCTCTTCCCAATCTTCTAAATCTTCGCGTTTTTCTTCCATAAAATCTTCGATCACATCAAAAAGATTTTCATCAATAGTCTCTAACTGATCAAGAACACCAGTTTCTTCCCAGATCGTGAATAATTCCACCGACGTTTTCAAATTCACTTCCCACGCGGTTTTTGTTGTATTAAGCGTCGGCATCGGAATCGCTTTACGCAACAAATCAAGTGGTGCGTCTACTTTTGAAATATTAGGGCCCCAATCAGGGAAATGGTCTGCTGTAATCATATCAGGAGCAAGCTGGTTCCCTGTTGAAATTAATTTCAACATAACTCGACTAAAAGGCCGCAACACTGATTTCGCCGATTCCATTCCGTGTTTAATAGCTGTTTCGCGCATAATCATCACAAGGCCGCCAGGGGAATTCCCAAATGGACAGCGCGCCGCACAGGTATAACATTGAGCACAAGACCAAATTTTTTCCTGCATAGCATCATGAATGCCTTCAAGGTTTTCGGTCCACAAAAGCTGAACTATTTCTCTGGGGCTAAAATCATAATAATGTGCGGCGGGGCATGTGGCCGTGCAAATCCCGCAATTAAGACATCCGTTCAGTTCATGATCATAGCGCATATCTGCCTGAATATCGTTAAAAACCGCTTCTAATTTTCCACGGTCAACAATCGGCTCTTCCGATAAAGGGTCGCCAATAAATTCCTGCACACGTGTTGAGCTTGAATTCGTCATAATATACTACTCTTAATATTAAATATTAAATCATCTGAACTTATATAGATTAATAAGTGAGGACTCTGGTGTCATCATCTTCCATAATTTGTTCAATCAGATAAGCGCCGCCTACGATACCTTCACACTCTGGAATAAGGTCGTCTACAGTCATATCAAAAAGATCAAGATTTGGAGAACAGCAATAGAATTTTGCACCCGCTTCATGGGCATCTTGGATGAAGCTATAAACAGATTTTGGTGATCCTTCTTTAACATAAAGATTTTCAGCAACGCCTTTTTTCATCAATCTGCCTGATGTCGCGGTACAAATGACCTCGACCTCATATTCCATAGCAGCCGCCACAGAGGCTTGAAAAATTGGGGCCCCTAATTCTTCGCCATTATTAGGATCCGTATTCAACATAACAATTATGAGCTTTTCAGCCATTTTAAATTCCCTTTAATTCGACCCCAAGTATAGAATGCGCCCCTATAATAGCACATAAACATAATCCCAAACAGATCATTTTATTTAAATGATTCTATTTTAATGTTAGCTTATTATAATATTATAATATAAAAAAAACAAGTTCCAAAATAAAATTTTATTTTCAAGTGATATTCACTATATTTAGTCGTTTTTGACTATAAACTCTCTTCCATAATTCCCGTTACACGAACTAGCCCTGTCATAATTGACATAAGACTATCTTCAATTTGAGAAACCATTGGCCTTATCGATTGTAATGTTTCACTGGAATTTTCTGGTGCCTCTTCAAATTCCATGACCAGATCCTCAACCATCGCCGGCTTAATACCGGGATGTCCAATAAAACCAAAACTATTGTCACCAACTTGGAAAAGAGCTACTTCCCCCTCATCATCAACGGCTAAAGTTTGAGCATATGAACTGAGTACGGGTTTGTCGCGCATGTATTTAACAAGTGGGTATTTTTCCGGAATATACCCCGCAAGCGCCTCTTCATTAACCCGGTGCGCCATACCAACATGAGAGGTCAACTTATGTTCTAAGCTGTCCCCGCCCGAGGCTATCGCCAAAATCTGAGCACCAAGACCAATACCAATGACCGGTAATCCCATCATCAAACAAGAACGGGTTAATTTAATTTCAGCATCCAACGTTGGCACGTTGCGCCCACCGGCGGAGCCCCATGGGCCACCGCCCAAAAGTATTAAACCATCGCCAACCACATCCTGATGAGGAATAGGTGTGCCTTCAACGAATGGTCGGCAATAATTAAAACGTATTCGCCTTCCTTCAAGATGGTCTTCCATAAGACCGAGGAATTCAGCCGACGTATGCTGTATAACGGTTAAATTTTTCATGCCTGACCCTGCTCTAGTGCATTATTAATGGCATTGACAAAATGCTCTGGCTGCACGCTCATCATATTAATTTTTGTTTTTTCGAAAAAACTCCCTATAGCAGCCGCCACATCGGGCAGATAAACACCTTTTAAATGCGCTTCTAAATCATACAAAACACGGGGCGGCGATACGAATAAATCACCATTAAAAACAATTTCGCCGATCATATTAAGTTTAGCGCCTTTTAATTTGACTGAGGCATATATAATACCACCCGGTGTTACGGTATGACCGCGCCTTACAACATCACCCTGATGAATACGGTTAATTTCATAAACATAATCATCTTGGCCAATTTCATCATCATAATATTCTTGTGCCAGTTCAAGCTCTGCTTGAGAGCATTCTGCTCGCTGAGGCTCTAATCCTAAAGCTTCACACAAAGCATCACATAAATTATCACTGAAAACTTGAATTGAAGGCGTCTTATCCCCCAAAAGCTCTCTCACCGTAACCACTCTGTCACTACCAGATTTAATATTTCTCTTGTTTAATTTAGCGGCGGGAATATTTAACGATGATGTCATATGATTAACATCCATATCGACCAACGCGCCCGCCTGAAAAAAGAGTGTATCTCCATCAAAAAAACCGCCTGTACCGGCAATCTTTCGACCATCAACCTCAAGATCGTTTCTGGGGCGGAATTTGGCATCAATATTTAATTTGCCAAGTCCTTTTGCAGCCGCTTCACATAAAATCTTGGTGATTTCTGATAATTGGCCTGATCCTATATTTTTTTTGCTGATGGCCAGCTCCCAGCCTAACTGCCCGGAGTCTATGTAAATAGCGCCGCCGCCCGTTATCCGTCTTACGATTTGAATATTATTTTTCTGACAATAATCAATGTTGACTTCGTCATTAAGCACTTGATGACGACCAATCAGTACGGAAGGGTTAAAACGCATGAAACGCAAAGTGTCTGGTTGCAAGCCTTGCTGGTGCTGATCGACCATGGCTTGACCATAGGAGATATGCATGCGCGAATCATTAAAATCAGTCTCAATCACTCTCAATATTGGCTTACTCATGCCTTAGTCCTTTAGTTTATTTTTGCGACTTCATATCGATGGCATATCAAGGTCTTTACGAACCTTTTTAATATCTTTTTTGTTCAATTTAAAAGGATAACTGGCAATATCACTGACCGGGCTATCGCCGTAAGGACGGTCGCATGCGGAAATATCATCTTGGAATTTCCCCGGACAACCTGATGTACGAAACGCAATTCCAGCATCTATAATCTTTGACAGCTCCTCTTGCTCGATCCCAAAGCCCACGACACGGCCTTGATCATCAAAATCCATTTGATCAAAATTCACATCACAATAATCAATCAGATAGCGCGCCAACTGTACCCGGCGCCACTGATCACGTGGGGTCGCAGGAAGATGGTCCATCAAGGAGCCTTTTTCTGGGAAAAAACAGAACATATGGCTATGCCCTCCCATATCCACTAATTTTTGTACAAGATCCAATACTTCTTGTTCCGTTTCTCCCATACCAACAATGATGTGAGCGCCAAACTTACCGGGGCCAAAAATATCCCGCGCGGCCAGTAAAATTTCCCAATATTTATCCCAACGGTGCGGCGATTGTACGCCCCGACCACGGGTGCGGTCAAATAATTCTGGTGTTGCAGCATCGATCGCAACGGTAAAGATATCAGCACCAAGATCCCTTGTTCTTTGCACATCTTCTCTGCTCATAGTCGTCGGGTTGGACAATATAGAAATCGGAATAGCATCAGGAGATATTTTATCTGTCCATTTTTTAAGAATAGTAAAAGTATCATCTTCTGAATTTGGATGGGTAATCATAGAAATACACATGCGGTGAAAGGGGCTTTTTTCTGGATCTTTTGCAACAATTTCAATGATTTCATCAATGGGAACAGCCGGCCAATCTACGCGAATAAAGTTACGGTCCGCAAAATCCCGTTCCGCCTCGCGGTGACGCGCTAGTCCGCAATAAGCACAATTGGCGCGACATCCTTCAGGATAGGTCAGTAAAATATTTAAACAGCGCGTACATTCACAACGGTACATTTTGCCATTAGTGACACCAAGCGTAATGGCCGCAGCGGTTGAAAGCTGAACATATTCTGGAGAACGCATATTGGGCGTCATGATCCTATAATTTGGACGGTAAAGACCTTCAGGGACAACGTCATTGCTTTTCACTCTGCCGCCATTTTTCAGCTCCTTTGAAGGAATTGCTGGCGCGCGCGGCTGCATGGCTTCTTTTGAGTTATAATCCAGTTGACCCGGAGCACTCAAGGTAGATGGTTCAGTTTTATTTTCAATACAGCCCATAATTTACTTTCTATTCAATATTTTTATAACGGCTTTCAAGCCTTTGTTTTTTCTATTATGCAACACAAGCCGACGCTAGGCCTGAGCCAGCAACATTACCAATTTTTATGGAACAACAGGCGTGGGATTGGCTATAAGGTCTGTTGATAGCCTCCGCCACCTGAACCACACCATCAGCAGGAAAGGCAATGCCATCAAGACCTGCCATAACCGCATACGTGTCTATCTCTCTTTTAGCCATGCCCGGGGGTCGGGCGCAACCCAATAGGACCGGCTTTTCACCCATTATTTTACGCGCTTCTAGAAAAATTTCACCAACATCACGGCTGGCAGGGGTAATGAAAGTCCCTGGCTTTGCATAAAAAGGCATTATTACCACCAACACCAATGCCCCAACATTATAACGCGAAACCATTTCCAAAGCATTGCGTTCTCCCAAAATTCGCCCATAATGTAATCCAATTACGATATGGGGCGAAATTTCCATATTGGTCGATGAAAGAGCCGCCAATGTGGCCTCAAAATCATCAACACTGCGCTCAAGATGATAAACATCACGAATTGTTTCCTGGGCGCCAATGACATCCATCATCGCCGTATCAACACCAGCAGCCTCCATTCGCTTCGCAGACGCTTCGTCCGTTAAGGCAGTGTGAATGGCGATTTTCAGGTGAGGGAATTCAGTTTTCAACTTTTCAATAACAGGATAATAACGACTATAATCTATTTCATTGCGACGGTTAGAGCCGCCAGAAAGTAAAAACCCCTGTAAATTTTGCATTAAAATCAAATCCCGGACCTTTTCTTCTAGGATTTCTGGTTTAACCACAGGCACCATCGGCTCTAATATTTTTGCCTGACAATGATCACACATTAAAGCACAACCCCCGCCCGTAATTGAAAAGGCAGGAAAACTATTACTTGAACAGCCTGATATTTCAGTGCTTGAATATTCCTTAAAAGTAGGCGTGGAAAATCGGATTTCCCTTTTGGCATAAGAAAGTGATTCTTGTTGCATTCTTTCGATCAAATTGTGATCCAGAACAGCATCTTCAAGCTCTTCTATGTCCTCTATGGCCTTTAACCAACTCATTAAAATTCCTCTATTTCTTTTACGTAAAGCTAAAATATTAAATGTATTTATAAGATTTTTCTAATAAACAATGCCAGTATTTTTAAACTTAGGCAACTGGCTTTTGATAAAATTATCTAAATGTAACTACTCAATCACATTTTATATTTATTTTGCTTGAGCCGCCACCTCAATGACAGAAGGTCTGATATCGCCCGTTCTTGGCTCATCGGTTATGCGGCTTAACCAATCGTTTTCCATTTCATCCTCATCGATCAGGTCACATTCTAACGCGTTTAAAACAGCGCGAGCCTCAGAATTAAGCTCTGCATTCAAATCCGCGCCAATCAAAAGTCCCCACATCCCCGCCCAACAGCGAAGCGTCGTCCAAGGATTATATCCACCACCGCCGAGAATTATAGTACGAGGGCTCATCGCCCGTAGATTCATGACGCAACGCCATAGTGCACCATTGCTAAGGTTCATTTTCGATAAAGGGTCACCGTAAAGTCCGTCCGCCCCGAGTGTGATGACAATCGCTTGCGGTTTAATTCTCTTAAGATTGGAGTAAACCACTTGGTCTAACATATAGTCAAACTCCGTATCATTAAGGCCGTGTGGTACAGGCATATTAAACGACTGCCCACCCCCTCTATCCTCAAGCCCGCCTGTATAAGGCCAGCGTTTTTCTTCATGAATTGAAAAAGTATGAACCCTCTGCTCTTGTTCAAAGGCGTCCTGAACTCCGTCACCAAAATGAACATCAATATCCACATAAGCAACGGACTTAAGACCCTGATCAAGAAATTCTAAAATGGCAAATACCGGATCATTAAAATAACAAAAACCACTGGCTCTATCTGGACGTCCGTGATGAGTGCCGCCGGAGGGATGATAAACGGTGCCACCGTCTTTTAATAATTGGGCCGCGAGTATGCTACCACCCACTGTTGTTGCTGCCCGTTGATAGAGCCCTTTAAAGAGCGGGTTTTCCATCGTGCCCAAACAATATTTATTACGGATCTGTGCGCTGACCATACCTGCTTGATCCGCTTCTTTAATGGCTGTGATATATTGCTTGTCGTGAAACCGCGATAAAGTGTTAAAGGAAGCGGCGCGACTCTGAGTAATATCCTCATCTTTTAGCCATCCCATAGCCTGACAAAGCTCAATAACCCCAGAAACGCGCTTGCCAGATAAAGGGTGCATCTTACCAAATAACTCGCGAGCAAAAATATTACTACCGACAAAAAAGGGCTTTATTTTCAAACTATTGTCCATAAATTCAATATTCCTTGGCGAGAAACCTTCCAAAGGTTCACCCTAAAGTATCCCACCAATCAACATATAATATTGCTAAAAGTTTAAATGTACTATATTATTATATCATAATTTAGTACATTATAATATGTTAGTATAGTCAATGTAATATACTATCGGGAATTAAAATAACAATTAAGGGGAATTAAATTGGCTGAAAATAACGCTAAGTCCATGTCTATTATTGTAACAAAAGGATCATTAGATTGGGCATATCCACCAATGATTTTGGGGACAACGGCTGCAGCAATGGGAGTTGATGTATCGATGTTTTTTACTTTTTACGGCCTACCGCTGCTTAAGAAAAAACTTGATTTAAAACTTACTACACTGGGCAATCCTGCAATGGAAATGCCTATGGCTGGCGGACATATGTCTATGCCTAATATTTTTGCAGCGTTACCAGGAGCCACTGCGGGGGCCACCATCATGATGAAAAACATGATGAAGAAAAAGGGTGTTGCCTCAATCGAAGAACTTCGCGAGCTTGCTGTTGAAGCCGATATTGAACTGATCGCCTGTCAGATGACAATGGATCTATTTGAATATAGTTTGGATGATATGATTGATGGTATCACACTTGGTGGTGCGGCTACTTATATGGAAAGAGCCTTAAAGTCAGATATTAATCTCTTTATTTAACGAATATACTTATCAAAGAAAGAAACTAAAATGGATGCAAATGCGACCTTAGATGCACAGGGCCTAAACTGCCCACTGCCAATATTAAAAGCCAAAAAAGAGCTTAAAGCTCTCGAAACTGGTAATGTTTTAGAAATTTTAGCAACAGACCCTGGGTCTATTGCTGACTTTGAAGCCTTCTGCCGTACCACTGGCAATGAATTACTTAGTTCAAACGAAGAAAACGGAATTTACACTTTCTACATCAAGAAAAACTAACTACATCAAAAAAATTAAAACTAAAATACTACAAAATATTAACATTCTCTTGGGGAGAAAAGACTATGACTATACTAAAAAAAGCTAAATATACAGGGTTACTAATAGGCGCTTTAGCTACAAGCGTTCTGATTTCACAACAAGCGGCGGCTTCAGAAGGATATTTTCAATATGCTTGGGGTGCGCGTCACTCTGCACTAGGCGGCGCAGGCGTAGCTGATGGTAAAGATGCTACTGGCCAAATAATCAACCCAGCCAACTTAATGTCTCTAGAAGGCAGCGAGATCAGCCTAGGAATGACACTGTTTAGTCCTAGACGTAAATATACGGGGAGTGATCAACCGGGTTTTAGTTCCATGGGTGAAGTGGTTAGTGATTCAAATTATTTTATCATTCCAAACATCGCTTATAGCCAACGCATTGATGAAAACTCCGCATGGGGTCTTACAGTTTACGGCAACGGTGGAATGAATACCAATTTTCCGGCGGCGGGTCGTCCATCGCCTGATTGTCCACCAACTGGCGGGGAAGGAATTTTCTGTGCCGGTCCTCTTGGTGTTGACCTAATGCAAGGTTTTATAGCCCCTAGCTACGCCAGAAGTTTCGGCAATCTATCTATTGGTATTACGCCATTGCTCGCATTCCAACGTTTTAAAGCCGAAGGTTTATTAGCGTTTAGTAGTTTTTCATCTGACGCTGCTAATCTTAGCGATAATGGCCATTCTTGGGCATTTGGCGTTAGCGTAAAAATTGGTGCTACTTATAATTTAAGCGATCAATTTCGTGTAGCGGCTTCATTTCAGCCAAAAACAAAAATGGGTAAATTAAAGAAATATGCAGGCCTATTCGCCGATCAAGGAGGTATGGATATTCCCATGAACTTCGTGGTTGGTATCGCCTTTGATATGTCTGATGATGTTACTTTTATGGCTGACGTTAAAAAGATTTATTATTCTAAAGTTGGATCAGTCGGCAATGCTACAAATATTCCTCTACCGTTTGGTGCTACTGGTGGTCCTGGCTTTGGATGGGCTGACGTAATGGCCTACAAAGCGGGTATTGAATGGAAACAATCAAACCAACTAACTTTACGTGCGGGTATATCTACTAACGATAATCCTATCGGCCCTGAAGATGTCATGTTGAATATTTTAGCCCCGGGTGTTGTTAAAACACGCTTTACTGGTGGTTTTGCTTATAAAACTTCAGACACAAGTTCATTAGAATTATCAGCGGCTTATGTGCCAACTGTATCTGTAACTGGACCGGAAGCATTCCCGGGCAATCCTGGACACACGATTAAAGTTGAAATGTATCAGTTTGCTCTTATGCTAGGCTGGTCTAATAAATTCTAAAACATTGGAAGAAATATTCCAATTCAAAATATTGTAAATCAGCTTGGATAATGCCAAGCTGATTTACATTCTTCCTTTTTCAGATAACCTCTCTTTCGCAGAGTAAGGAAAATGCGCTATATTAGTTTAAATCTCTACCACAGCATTAGAAGTCTGTTATTTAATCTAATGCGAGGGCTAAGGCGTCGCAATGTTAGAGCTGGTGGTATCAAACTGGTCTTACAAGGTCGCGGCTGGTTTATCATTGCCTTGGCCATCGGCGCTCTTCTACACAATTTACCCGCCCCCGAAGGTTTAAGTGATGTTGGCTATAATGTTCTGATCATATCCATTGTCGCTACGATCCTTTTTATAACAGAACCAATACCACTGCCCGCTGTCGCCCTTTTGATAATTGTCAGCCAAGTATTATTGCTTGGAGCCAATTCAAATGATGTTGCCAAAAGCATCATGAGCGATAGTGTTCTATTCATTATGGGCTCCCTTATGCTGGCCGTGTCAATCGTCAAGCAGAAGCTCGATAAGAGAATAGCCTTTTTCATTGTTAAATTAACAGGTACCAGTACGGCTAGAATATGTGTGGGTATCACTGTTATTTCTGGATTGATGGCATCTATGATCGGCGAACATACCGTTGCTGCAATGATGTTACCTGTCGCCATCACCTTGATCCGTTTAACCTCCGACAACCCCAAAGATGTTCGCCGATTAGCGGCGGCATTATTGTTTTCAATCTCATACGGGTGTGCCGTTGCAGGCATAAGTACACCATCGGGCGGCGCAAGAAACGCCATCATGATCGGCTTTTGGCACGAATTTTTTTATGATCCCTTAAATCCTGAAACATTTAAGTATCTGGTCAATTATGTGGATTGGGCAATTTATTGTTTTCCAGTTTTTCTGATTCAACTTCCGTTAACATCATGGATTATCTTAAAAGTTTTCAAGCCCGAGCAAAGCACTTTGACCCGCGCCGTTGTAAAACTTAGAACCCAGCTTGCTGAACAAGGAAAGATGGACATAGGAGACTGGAGTACAATCGCTATTCTTTTCTGCACTCTCATTGGCTGGATTACCATGTCTGATACTCTTGGTCTTGGTATTATTGCCCTGCTTGGCTCTATTGCCTTTTTAGTGGTGGGCTTGGTCAATTGGAACGACATAAACGCCAATGTAAATTGGGGTGTGGTATTGCTTTATGGTGCCGCTATATCGCTGGGCGTACAAATGAAAGATACAGGGGCCGCGGTCTGGTTAGCAGATAAAATCCTAATGGTATTAGCCAGTATCGGTGCCGATTCTGGCCCTTCTCTTTGGCTGAGTATTTCAGCGTTAACATCAGGCGTTACCAACACAATGTCGAACGGTGCTGCCGTTGCTATGTTAGGGCCTATCACGCTCAAGATGGCCGCCGGGGCGAATGAAAGCCCATTAGTGATGGGTTATATTACCGCTATATCTTCTTCTTTTGCCTATTTAACTGTTATTGGCACACCTGCCTGTACCATTGTTTATGCTTCAGGATATTTAAAGCCTTCTGATTTTTTAAAAGTTGGCTGGCGAATGCTGATTATGTCGACTACCGTATTAATTTTATCAGCTTTTTTTTATTGGCCTTTGTTGGACGGATAGGGAGTAAATCTTTAAATGGATAATGATATGACAGAAAATGACAAAGCGAGACGCTTTAAGGTACTTGTCTGTATTGATGGCTCAAAGGAAAGCTACCGGGGATTACGTTATGCGGTGCGCCTAGGCTCCAATATCAAAGCCGACATTACTTTACTCTATATCAGACAAGTTGATAAAGAACTCCACACTGGCGGCCTTGATATTCGTATGGCGAGAGAGAATATGCTCGAATGGGGTTTGGAAATGCCCGGTATGACTTCTTTAAAACTCGCTCGGGATATTTTAATTGAAGATGGTTATCTAGACGAAGACTGGCGAACTATAACATCTCATGTGGACATTCAAGGCGATCCTCTTGGTGATAATCTGGTCGAATATACTAGTAAAGAAGGGTGCAAAGTTACTTTAAAACTGATGGTTTCACCGTCCCCAGACCTTGGCATTTTAGATGAAGGGGAAATGGGTGATTATGATGTGACAATATTATCCGCCTCAGACGACAACACACAATCTGAAAAAAACCTCATGTTTAGTGGATCTGTATCACAAGTAGTTGCAACAGAATCAGCAAAGACGGTCATCGTCGCCAAGGCGTTAGAAGAAAACCACGGCCATTTATTGTGCCTTAGTGGTTCTGACGCCTCTTTCAACGCGGCGATGCGTGATGCGGTTCTTGCCAGTAAATGTAATTGCCCGATCTTTCTTTTTTCCGTCGCAAGCGACGAAAGTAAGGTCGAAGCGGCCAACAGCATTATTGCAAAGGCCCGCACCGCGATTGAAGCCGCGGGATACCCAATTGCGGGAGAGAAGGTTGCGATTGGTGATACTGTCGAGCAGATTGTTGAAGAAGGACAAAATTATTCTCTGATTGTCCTTTCAGGGGAACACCAACGTGGCTTTAGGCGTTTCTTCAAATCTAGCTTAACGTACCATATTTTAAATTCCGCCAAAAATTCCGTTATGTTAAATCGGTAATTTCGAAAAAATAATTTTACTGTCACAAAAAAACGCCCCAATCAATTAAACGGGGCGTTTTAAATTTAGATTATTTTAAAATAATATTATTTAGCATTTCCAGAGGCTGTTTTCAGTGCTTTTTTAATGGCACCAGGAGCGCTCATAATGCCCGCGAAAGAATGGCCGCCAACCATTTTTAAATCTGGGAAACTAATGGCAATGCGAAAGCGAGCGCCAAGAGCATATATTTCATTATCCTTAACCAAAACTTCATAAGGTAAATGAGCCGAAGAACGTGTGTCTTCAAAATCAATTTTCCCCATAATGTGAGCGTCACTGCTGTCTCCATCAGCCATTCCAACACCGAAAAGTGTGTCCGTAGTACCCTCAATATCAACTCTGTAAACTTTGGATACGCCGCCCGCGCCCGCCGCTAAGCCTTCTTCTAGACGCGCTACAGCTTGATCATGACTATCGTATGTGGCAAGTAAATCCGGTTGGTCAAATCTTTCCGTAAACATCGGAAAACCCATATAGCGATATTTTGCTAATTTTTTCGCCTCTAGGCCTTTTTTGGACCCTATTTCATTTTCAGCACCAAGGGCGCTTTCAAGACTTGCTTTGGTTTGTGCCAAATCGCTTTTTAACCGGTAAGCCAATGCCATATAAGTGGGGTTAGTGTAGATCACCTGAACCACATCACCCATTTTGGTTAGGGCTACTCTTTGCACTGCGGCAAAATTGCCAAAATCACTGGCTGATGTCTCGGCTTGCAGGGCCGCATTGGTCACAGCAAGGTCAAGCACGCCGTCGTAAGGGCTATATTCCCCTGCGATGGTAAAGCCTGCTTCTATTAGTTTTGCGCGAACATTGGTCGCTGTTGTCTCTAAATCTTCTGAACTTGATTGAGCATAAATAAAGGGCTTAAAGCGCTCTTTATCATCTTTGGCCGCTAAAGCTAAGCCTGGTATTGCCATTAAAAAAACGCCAAGCAAAAATTGTGTGAAATATTTTTGAATATTGGTCATAAAAAACCCCCTTTTATATTTTGATTTCCCCTAATGCTCATGAAACCCCCAAGGTTATGAGTGCGGAAAAATAAGCCTAACACAAGGATTATCAAGAGTCTCGTAAATATTAGAACATGCGAATGATATAATGTTGTAATATAGATATTACCATCTATCGCCTTGCTTCATAAAACCATAAAAAACAAACGATTATTCTAAATCAAGAGCCTTTTTTACCAACAAACGAGCGATCAATTTCTTTAATGGATTTTACCCCAAGCAACGTCATATCGCGCTTAAGGGCTTCAACCATTATGTCAATGGCACGAATAGCCCCTTGTTCGCCTGCGGCGGCGAGGCCAAATAAATAAGGTCTAGCAAAGCTAACCGCATCCGCACCAAGGGCGAGAGCCTTTATAATATCCGTACCGCGTCTAATTCCGCCATCAACAATTAATTCTACGCTATCACCAACCGCATCACGAATTGTCGGAAGGCAGGATATAGGCGCAGGCGAAGTATCAAGCTGACGTCCGCCATGATTGGATATTGCCACAGCCTTAAAGCCCGTTTTAACCGCTTTTAAGGCATCATCGGCGCGGACCACGCCTTTGAGCACCGCAGGTCCACCCCATTCTCCCAATAACCACTGGGCATCGTCCCAATTGAATGAAGGGTCTAATTGTGTTGAGACATATTCCTGCAAGCTAACAGCAGAAAGCTCGTCCGACAGATTTGCATAGCGGATCTCTGGCTTGGTCAAATAATCCCAGCACCAATAAGGGGCTTGTAGGCCGTGCCATATTTGTTTTAAGCCAATTGTTGGCGGTACCGATAAACCATTTCTGGGGTCGCGTTCGCGGTTGCCAGTTATAGGCAGATCAACGGTTAAAATTAGCGCGGTATATCCTGCTGCTTTGGCCCGGTCCATCATTTCCTTGACCAGTCCTCTGTCTTTCCAAATATAAAGCTGAAACCATTTTGGCCCCTTTGTTAAGCGGCTGATTTCTTCAATGGATACTGATGAAAAGGATGATAATGAATAAATAGTACCTGCTTTATCCGCCGCCTTGGCTGGTCCCCTTTCACCGTCATGATGAAATAACCTGTTGCCTGCAGCAGGGGAGAGAATAAAAGGCACGTCAATTTTAGTCCCTAATAGTGTTGTCGATGTATCGGGTGTATCAGTGCTGCTTAAAACGCGGTAATAAAGCTCCAAATCATCAAAGGCAGCGCTATTTTGTGCCAATGTTTTTTCATCATCCGCCCCCCCATCAATATAGTCAAAAACCATTTTATGGGCGCGCCGCCGCGCCGCAATTCGCAAGTCTTCAATATTGAGGCATTTATCAATTTTGCTCAAAATATTACTCCCCTTTTCGTCAATAATATTGCCTGAGTTAATCCATGGCCATTTAATTCTTTATTTTAAATTCACAATCAATATAGTTGAATAGTATAACCAATAATAATGACAATAGGTAACATTTATGCCCGACTTAATAAGCCAGTTTATCGCCGATTATGGCCCAAAAATTGTATTAACAGCAGAGCAGATTTCCAACCGTGCCAGTAGCTTTTGGGACCCGAGGCCTATTTGCGCTAAAGCCTTAGTCCGCCCAACATCAACTCAACAATGTGCGGAAATTATAAAACGATGCCATCAAGTTGGTCAAATCATTATCACCCACGGCGGGCTTACCGGTTGCGCACGCGCCGCCGATACCACGCCTGATCATATTATTCTCTCTACGGAAAATATGACCGCCGTCGAAGAATTTGATGAAATTGGTGGCACGATTACTGTGCAGGCAGGTGCCATTTTAGAAAATATTCAAAAATTAACAGCCGATAAAGGCTTTTATTTCCCCCTTGATTTAGGGGCAAGAGGAAGCTGTACCATTGGCGGTAATGCCGCCACCAACGCCGGTGGAATTAATGTTATCCGTTACGGCATGATGCGTAATCATATTTTGGGATTAGAAGTGGTTCTTGCTGACGGCACCATTATTTCTTCCATGAATAAAGTGATTAAAAATAACGCGGGCTATGACCTAAAGCAGCTTTTTATCGGCTCAGAAGGAACCTTGGGTATTATTACAAAGGTTATTATCAAGTTGGAAGATGCCTCTAATAATTGTCAAACCGCATTGGTAGGCTTAGATAGTTTTTCTTCGGTGGTTCGCTTTTTAACTCATATGAAAAAATCTACAGGAAGTCGACTAACGGCCTTTGAAGTGATGTGGGGTAATTATTATAATGCGGTTACAGAAGAGGGAGGACATAACGCGCCCATGGACCGCGATCACCCGTACTATGTCATCACCGAATGTAGTGGAACCGATCCCAATTCAGACGCAGAAATATTTATCAATACCTTGGAGAAAGCCTTAGATGAAAATATTATTCTAGATGCGATCTTGCCCAAATCAGAAAGCGAACGAAGCGCAGTCTGGACCATTCGTGAAGGATTTGGCCCGCTGTTAAATAATGCACCAATATTTCTTTATGATGTAAGTTTGCCCATTAAAAATATGGAAACCTACATTGATGAAGTTCAAAAAAATGTCTTGGCCGCATGGCCCAATTCTGTCTGTTATGCTATTGGTCACATTGGTGACGGCAATTTACATCTTTTCATTCTTCCCAAAGAAGGGGACCAATCACTGCACGAAAAGTCAGATCAAATTGCTTACGGCCCCTTAAAAGAAATTGGCGGATCCGTTTCTGCAGAACACGGTATTGGCCTTGAGAAAAAGGCGTGGCTAACCCACAGTCGCTCAGATACGGAGGTGGCCCTCATGAAAACTTTGAAACAAACCATGGATCCAAAAGGCATTCTAAATCCGGGCGTTATATTTGATCTCTGATTTTATAGTATGAAATTGCTTAAATACTGCTATTCTGTAGAATATTATTCTAATAATTTATAGAAAGACGCACCATGGACCAATTTGATAAAAAAATTTTACAATGCTTACAAGAAGACGCCACCATTTCTACGGCGGCCTTGTCGCAAAAAATTGGTCTTTCTACTACCCCCTGTTGGCGGCGGGTGCAAATGCTCGAAGAAAAGGGCTTTATTGAAAGACGCGTCGCCCTTGTTAATAAAAAGAAATTAAACCTTGGCCTTAGCGTTATTGTCAGCATTAAAACCAAACAGCATTCTCAGGATTGGTTGATAAATTTTAAAAAATCCATCATTCATATTCCAGAAATTATTGAAATATTACGCTTAAGTGGTGAAACAGATTATTCATTGAAGATTCTCGTGCCCGATATGGTTGAATATGACCGGGTTTATCAGGAAATTATTTCTAAAATTGACGATTTATATGACGTCAGTTCCAGTTTTGTCATGGAGGAAATTAAAAGCACCACAATATTACCGTTAAATTACGTATAACCTGCGGCTAAAACATTAGTAAAAGGAAAAATAATTTTTAACATTAACCGCAATAGCAATGATAAAAAACAACTATTCATTGATGCAACCATCGTATCGCTCAGCGAACATGGCTATCAAGGAACGACTGTCCGTCAAATTGCCAAATATGCCGGAGTGGCGCCGGGACTTCTTACTCACTATTATAAAGGCAAGGAAGTTCTGATTGCAGAAAGTTATATTTATCTTGCCAATCAGTTTCTCGATAATTTTAAAGAAAAAATCGCCGACCATAAATCTAACCCTGCAAAAGCATTGCAAATCTTTTTTCAAAACATTTTTGAACCTGATATTTTGGGGGCAAAATATTTGCGGGTTTGGATTACTTTTTGGACCCTCACTCTTACAGAACCAAAATTAAGAAATGCCCATAAAGAAATTTATAATCATTATATCACCTCAATCGAAGCCATGCTGATCGATATCTATAAAAGCAATGGTATCGACTATAGTGATAAAAATCCTAAAGCACTTGCAATCGGTATAAATGCCTTACTTGATGGACTTTGGCTCGAATGTTGCCTTAACCCGGATGCTTTCTCAAAACAAGAAAATTTAAAAATTGTCTATAATTTTGTCGAAAGCACTACCGGGCTAGACATTAAGTCAGCGTGAGCTTAAAAATCCCCTGGTGGCGTAAGCGTTTTACGTGGTGGGTTCCATGCGGGGTCTTTCATAACCGTACATTTTGCCCAGCGCCTATTCCATTTAAGTTCCTTCTGATAATATATTTCGGCCCATACTTCATCGCCCACTTTTCCGTGGGGCATATCAACAAAACCAAGGGCAATATTTTTCTTGGCTGATGGCGCCCAGGCCGTACTACTAACATAACCGATATTTTTGCCATTTTCCTTGTCAAAAAGATAAGCATTACAGGCCGTTTTATTACCCTCCACATCCAGTTTGACAAAACGGTAGCGCGAACCATTTTTCTTTTCTTTTGTCAAAGCGCGCCGCCCGTTAAATACCACCCCTTTATCAAGCTTAACCAACCAGCCCAAACCAAGTTCATAGGGTGATTTGGCATGTCCCGGCCGCACAGCTTCATTGGCTGGCAAGAAATCAGATCCTGCAGCAATTAATCCTGCTTCAACACGAGCTATTTCAAGCGCATTACCGCCAATAGGACGTATATTATAATCTTTTCCCGCTTCAAAAATAGCGTCCCAAAGTGGCTCTGCTTGATCATTTTTAGTCCAGATTTCATAACCCAAATCTCCAGTATAACCAGAGCGGGACACCATAATTTCACCACCGGGAAAATCGAAAAAACGAAGGTCGAACATTTTCATGGTCTCAACGTCTTTAAGTCCCATATTTTTGAGAATTTTGCAGGTAACAGGCCCTTGAAATGAAAGTGCCGCAATATCATCCGTCACTTCACCATACTCAACCTCAAAACCGATAGCATTACGCTTCAAAATCTCCAATTGTCTTTCTTGAGCGCATAAAAGATATTCATCTTCAGCAACCCGAAACACTGTCCCATCATCAATGACCATACCTTCATCGTCGCACCAAACCGTATAGGCAACACGGCCGATTTTGAGTTTTTTCATATCTCGTGGTAACAGGCGGTTCATAAAGTCCAGTGCTTCTGGTCCTTTAATTCTGTATTTTGACATTGGTGTAATATCAAAAAGGCTCGCGGCATTACGAATAGCAAAATATTCGAATGTGGTATTTTCCAGAACCGTCGGCACCGTATACTCAGCCCAGCGGTGCCACTCATTAACATAATCATGTTCTTTCATTTTATTATAGAAAGGCGTGTATTTTACCGCACTACGCCAATGGTCTTTATCCACTTGTGATGTCATGATGCCTCTCCTTTAAGTATTGCTTGTGCCGCGTTTCGACCCGCTGCTCCCATAACGCCGCCGCCCGGATGAGCACCAGCACCACAGATATAAAGCCCACCAAGTGGTAGGGCATATCTAGAGGCTTCGGGCACAGGGCGTAACATCATCATTTGATCTAGTGTAAGCTCGCCGTGGTGCCAGTTACCGCCGATCATGCCAAAGCGCTCTTCAATATCTTTTGGTGTCAGAAGTTCAGCATGTTCAATCTGATCCCTAATATCAGGAGCATATTGAGCTATCCTATCAATGCAAATCTCTAGGAAATCTGCTTTTGCCTGATCTGTCCAACCGCCTTTTAAATTGTAGGGAGCATATTGTATGGTCGCTGATAAAACATGTCCGTTTTCAGCAAGAGTGCTATCCACCAATGACGGGATTGATATTTCCATCATCGGTGATGGTGATACTTCGCCGTATTTTACGTGATTGAAAGCCCGTTCCACATCATCTTGTGTCGGAGCAATAACAAGTCGGTTATGGAGTTCACTTTGTGCAACACCTTTAAAATCAGGAAGACCTCTCAGGGCAATATGAAGTTTTGCCGTGGCTCCGCGCATGCGAATATCAACCACACGCTTTACAAAGTCAGCTTCAAAATGCTTGGTACCAACCATGTCGAACACTGTTGTTTTCATATTAGCATTTGAGGCAACAATGTTAGAGCGAAGCTCTTCGCCGCCTTCGAGCGTAACACCGCTGATGGCGCAATTTTCAACATTAATCGAGCCAACACGGGCCCCTACACGAATTTCAGCACCAAAAGCAATCGCCGCCTTGGCCATTGCCGCCGTCACCGCACCCATACCGCCCTCAGGAATATCCAAGGCGCCACTGTTTCCAGAAGCAAAACGATATAAAAATGTTAGGAAATTTCCCGATGAATAAGGCCCAGTATGCGTGCCAAGCACTGCATCAAAAGAGAGAGCGCCTTTGAGTTTTTCATTTTCAAATTCGTCATTCAGAACGTCATTGATATTCATTCCAATCATGCGAAGGAATTCTGACATCTTCTCGGCGCCAAGACCAAACCTTAATTTCCAACCTAACTTTAAGGCGGCAACTTTGTTGTCCCAATCAAGATTAAAAATATCAATCGGCGGTATATCGGCTAGAAAACCCAACGTTTTTGCATATTCACGTATCAGCGACATAAAGCTTTTGTAAGCGTCGGTTTCGCTCTGGGTCATGCCGCCGCCGCTTGCGTTATTTTTAGTCAGATATAAATGGTCCCCCCCCACATCAAGAGCGATCGTCGAAACATCTGTCGCCGCCATTTTTAGACCGTGACGTGATAAATTCAGGTCCTTGGAGACTTTGCCATTGAGTTGATTTAGATAATGAGCGCAGGAAGATACTTTTTTGCCGTAACTTAATTCAGAGGTAACAGCGCCGCCACCCACTTGATTATTAGATTCTAAAACGACCACTTTTTTACCTGCTTTAGCAAGGTATGCCGCGCAGACCAAACCGTTGTGACCGCCACCGACGATGATTACGTCATATATGTTGTTTGAATTATCAGTCATCGCCTTCGTCCTCCGGTACGGTGGTACTTATTTTCATATCCATCAATATTTCACGGGCCGCATTAGCCCCCGGAGCCGCCATAACGCCGCCGCCCGGATGAGTGGTAGAACCGCACATATACATGCCATTGACAGGTCCCCGATACTGGGCATAGCCTGGAAATGGGCGGTTAAACATAAGTTGGTTAAGCGATAATTCGCCTTGAAAAATATTACCTTCAGTTAGTCCGACTTCTTTATCAATCACGCTTCCTGTTCTTACTTCAACATGTTCAATAAGGCTTTTGAAATTCGGGCTATATTTAGCAATATTATCGATCACATTATCACCAAACTGTTTTATCAGATCGTCTGTCCATTCTTTACCTTTGACCTTTGCTGGACAATATTGAACAAATACAGACATAAAATGCTTACCTGGAGGAGCCATTGTTGGATCTGTCAGTGTCGGAATCAGAACATCTAGGTATGGACTTGTCGACCATGTTCCATCTTTCCATTGATCATAAGCTCGCTCATAGGCTTCCATATTATCAATAATATGAAAATCCCCTTGGATCAGCTTACTGCCTTTTGGCAGAGCCGTAAAATCTGGTACACCATTAAGGGCGATATTAAGCTTGCCTGATGAGCCTCGGCTTTTAAACCTTTTGGCCGCTTTTACAACTTTCTCACCTGCATCTTTTGGATCCATCATACCTAGGAAGGTTTTCTTGGCATCAAGGTTGGAAACCACCCTATCGGCCAATATCTCTTCGCCGTTGTCCAGACGGACACCCGTTACTTTTCCGCGCTTAACCATAATTTGATCAACGCCCGCATTTGTTCGAACCTCACCGCCAAATTCCTGAAAAGCACCACAAAGAGCTTTGGCAACTGATCCCATACCACCGCGGGCAAAACCCCATGCCCCTGTCGCGCCATCCACATCACCCATATAGTGATGAAGCAATACATAAGCAGTTCCCGGCGAATAAGGGCCAAGATTTGTGCCAACAACGGCTGAACCAGCCTTATGAGCCTTAATCAAATCAGATGTAAAAAACTGATCAACAAAATCACCCACACTGATGGTGAAAAAGCGCATAAAATCATGCAAATCCTTAGGGCCTAATTCGCCGAATTTCTTAGCAAGAAACCTAAGCTCATCGAGATCGCGGAATTTAAAACTTGTCGGATCTGGCGGCGTACGCAGCAACATTGGGCGAATAAAACGGCACCATTTTGCCATTTCTGTATAATAGCGGTCGTAAGCATCAACATCGATGGGGCTATGACGTTTAATTTCTCGGCGCATAACTTCATGATCGCTATAACTACCAAGATAATCACCGCTATCGGTAAGGGAAAAGCCACCATTATAGGTAACAACCTGAAGCCCATGCTTGCCCAAATTAAGTTGACGGTAAATTTCCGGCCTAAACAGACTACAAACGTAAGAACAATTTGAATACATCCAGTCCTTATGAAGATTTCGGCTCACAGAAGCACCGCCGATATAGTCATTTTTTTCCACCACCAGAACATCAAGCCCAGCTTTTGCCAAAAATGCCGCATTGGTCAAGCCATTGTGACCCGCACCAATGACAATAACATCATATTTTTTCATAATACAGTATCCCTTACCAGTAAGATTTCCAAGAATCAGACCTTATTCATTGGAGAATTATGCCTATAAAGAAATAACTTGTCCAGTCTAAAAATGAATGAATGGTTATTCAGTACATTAGCATAACCTTTTATATTGACTTACTTAATTATTATAATAAAATAATGTTATATTGATATTGGAATAGAATATGACGGCACAAACCAAACCGCTAATAACAAGACGAGCCGCAAAAATAGTCCGTCGTCGTCAACTTATTGATGCCGCAATAGAATCTATTGCCAAAAGAGGGCTAGGCGATACAACCCTCGCCCATGTATCAACCGCGGCAGGTCTAAGCCAAGGTATTGTCAATCTGCATTTTGCCAGCAAAGAAAATCTTCTCAATGAAACGCTCAATCAGTTACGAGCCGAATATGAACAAAATTGGCGCGCCGCCCTTGAAAAATCAGCAAGCGACCCTGCCAGTCAGCTTGCCGCTTTATTACGCTCGGATTACCAAAAAACAGTAGCCGATAATAAAAAACTCGCCGTTTGGTTCGCTTTTTGGGGTGAGGCAAAATCACGCCCCACCTACAAAAAAATATCTCAGGAGCGCGTCACCGATTATAGAGAAATACTCAAAGAATTATTAGCTCGACTGATCGAAGAGGGAAAGTATTCCCCTATGGATATTGCAGAATTAGCGCAAGGTATTATCGCTATGGCCGACGGCTTATGGCTTAATATTCTTATCTCTGCCAATGGTTTTAAGCGAAGTGACGCCGAAAAAGTTATGATGCAATATCTACGTCAAATCTTCCCCAAACATAAGCAGGCATTTTTATAGGCCTTTGCTACTGTAGGGTTGGTTGAATATTATTGCATAAATAGAATTTGTAATTATTATTGTACACTTGTACAAAATCTACAGAATGGAATGCAAAATATGGCCACTGACAAATCAATATCTGATCTTATCGCTGATTACCAACATGGATATTCGCTAAAGCAGGACTTTTATAAGAACCCTCAAATTTATGATAAGGAGATGAAAAATATATTCCTCCATCATTGGCTTTTAGCGGGCCACGTTTCACAAATTCCAAATCCCGGTGATTTTTTCCTATTCGAGTTTGACAAAGAGAGCATCATCATTACCCGCTCGAAACAGGGTAAAATTAAAGCTCATCTCAATGTATGTCGCCATAGAGGTTCGCATGTATGTCTTAAAAAATCCGGCAATGCCAAAGCATTCACCTGTCCTTATCACGCATGGAGTTATGATCTAGACGGCAAACTTATTGCAGCGCGTATCATGGATAGTGATTTTGATAAATCTGAAAATGGCCTTCATCAAGCCCATGTGGAGCTGGTCGGAGGGTTAATATTCATTAGCCTAGCGCAAAACCCTCCTTCTTTAAGAGGGATGCAGGAAGACCTCACTGATGTTTTCGATCAATTTGGTTTTGATAAAATGAAACTGGTCAAACAAAATACTTATCCCGTTCAATCGAACTGGAAGCTGGCTGTGGAAAATTATCAAGAATGCTACCACTGTGCGCCGTCCCACATTGATTATGCAAAAATCCATGCCCTTGCTTTAACTCCACAAAAATTTAACCCCTTTAAGGAAACCTACTTAAAAGAAACCACAAGTAATGTGAGAACCAAACCATCCTCCTATTATTTTGATCTCGCAAAAGAGGGCGATGAAGGCTACCAATATGAGAGAAATCCCCTACTTAAAGGAATGAAAAGCGGTAGCCTTGGTGGTAAGCCCGTCGCCCCATTGCTTGGCAAAATAAATCACTTTAGCGAAGGCGCGTCTGAATTCTCGGTAGGGCCGGTTACATTTTTCTTAATATATGATGATCATATGGTTGGTTATCGCTTCCTACCTACGTCAATTGACACCTGCGTAGCCGATGTATTTTGGTTTGTGCGCGAAGATGCGGTTGAGGGAAAAGATTATGACCTAGAGACCTTAATTTGGCTTTGGCACGTGACAATATTGGACGATGAAAAAATCATTGTCGACAACAGAAAAGGGGTAGATTCTAGATTTTATAGCCCAGGAAAATTTTCCAAGATGGAAGACATGGAGCAGCATTTCGTAAACTGGTATATAAATGCCTTAAAAAAATAAGGCTAAAATATTAAATATCTGAAATGGATTTTTGTAAGATAGGGTAGAGCTCTTTAAAAAGTGCCATATCACGGTCTTCATTAGGATTTTCAGGATCACAGACCATCAATTTTAAAGCATTCAGTGTCTTTAGAACGTCTTCGGCACTTGGTTTATTGTCATAGTCTCCATTGAGTATTTTTCTAATCCATTTGCAAATTCGCGTCACGCGGGGCCAGCCAAATGTCGCGGCTTCGCATTCAAGATCATACGCTATGGACATAGCTTCCTCGCGTTCATTTTTATGAATTGCCGTTTCAAGTTTACTCACCCTTTCTTTTAAATTACCAACAAATTCAGGAACAATTTTTTTAAGCGCCGCATTAGCACGAGATATCAATTCATCTTTAGTTATTTTACTATCATCGTCCATGCGAATTCCTAATATATTTTATTAATTTACCTAATATATTTTATTAATTTAAGAGTAGGTTTATTCTGGTTTAGCGGAACGGCGGTCTTTTTCACCCGTCCAATCGGTCATATTGACTTTATGGCGGCGACGGTTTGGCCCGATAAATTCATCCATATCAATAAACTCTCTTTTATTGTTGATGGCATTATCCAATTTTAACAAAACCTGATCTGGTGAAAATGGTTTGCTGATAATTTCATTAACACCATAATCACGGGCCATAAAAATTGTTTTCATATCCGTTAAGCCTGTATTTAAAATAATCGGTAATGTTTTGTCATTCTTACCCTCAGCCATATTTCTCACCGTTTTGACAAAACCAAGACCTCTTCGGTCTTCAACCATAAAATCAATAAACACACAATCTAAATTAGTTTGCGTAATCACCTTTTCGGCGTCCTCAATAGTCTCACAAACAATGATCTTACCCGCATTAAAGGCTTCAAGAATAGAAAATAAAGTTTTTGCAATAAAAACGTTACTATCGACAATCATTATTCTTAAATTGCTAAGGTCAGTTAAAGCCATATTCCAATTTACCCATTTTTTTATATTTTTATGAACTAAACTATATCATTACATCAAACTTACTGACAAACTATAAATAGATATTCACAATCAGCAATTAAAAAAATAAGCAATGCATGACCGATCAATATAATGAAATACCTTTTTGGCATTTAGACGTTAAAAATCCCAATAAGTTAAATGATAAAATCCCTCAATCTGCTGATTTTTGCATTGTTGGGGCTGGCTTTACGGGACTGGCAACAGCACTCCATCTGTTAAAAGCTGGAAAATCCGTTGTTCTTTTTGATGCCATGAAATTAGGTCACGGCGCCAGCGGTAAGAACGGCGGGATGGTGGGGCCAAGCCTTCACAAGCTCGGCCTTGATGGCCTTAGCCAAAAATACGGCAAAACAAAAGCATTGGCCATATTACAAGAAGGCATCAACGCCATCGATTATTTTCCCCAATTCATTAAGTCAGAAAATATTGATTGTGACCTTAAAATGACAGGGCGGTTTCGCGGCATTACCAATCAAAAAGATTTAGATCAGGTTATTATTGACTGTGAAAACCTCATGAATTTAAAAGGCTTTAAATTTGAGGTGGTCAAAGGCAGCGACGTTCAGAGCGAAATTGGCTCTGATCTTTATAAAGGCGGCGTGATATACCCAAGGGACGGTGGACTTCATCCAAATAAGCTGCTCATGGGATTGGTTAAAAAAATTGTGGATTTAGGGGGGCAAATTTTTGAAGAAACACTGGTCGGCGATATTATAAAAACACCAAATGGGTTTGAGACAACGACAAATAAAGGCACCATGGTCTCAGACAAAGTTGTCATCGCCAGTAATGGTTATAGTAAGCGGTTTTCTGGTAAATTTTCATCTTATTTTTACAAACGTCTCCTGCCCATAACATCGGCCATGATTGCCACCGAACAATTACCGCTAGAGCTCATCAATCGTTTATTTCCAAAACGGCGCATGCACGGCGGTAATCACCGACTTGTGCAATATTATCGCGCCAGTCCTGATGACAAGCGGGTTTTATTTGGCGCACGCGGCACCGACCAATGGGACAGGCCAATACAAAATGGTCAGGGATTAAAAAGTAATCTTTGTAGAATATTCCCAGAACTAAACAATGTCAAAATTGAATATTCATGGTCTGGTAAAGTGGCTTATACTTTTGATCATACGCCACATTTAGGAATTCATGATGGCCTTTATTATGCCATAGGCTATTGCGGATCTGGCGTTACACGCTCTATTTATCTTGCCCGTCAACTGTCACGGCGCATTTTAGGACAAGACGACTGTCAGACCGCCTTTGATGATTTGAGCTTTGAGACAAAACCTTTTTATTACGGAAATCCATGGTTTATGCCTGCTATATTAAAATGGCATAATTTTCTTGATAATATTGAAGGCAAATAGATTTATCTGATTGATTAAAGGTAAATTACCCGTATATAGTTTACCAATATAAAGAACTAAAGGAAACATTATGACCGCAAATATGCAAAATCTAGAATCCTATTGGATGCCGTTTACTGCCAATCGTGCTTTTAAGAAAAATCCTCGGCTTTTTGCCTCGGCCTCGGGCATGTATTACCAAACCACAGAGGGCAAAAAAGTTCTTGATGGTTGCGCTGGGTTATGGTGTGTCAACGCAGGTCACGGTAATAAAAAAATTAATGACGCCATTAAATTCCAAGTGGATCAAATGACCTATTCTCCTGCCTTTCAAGGTGGGCATCTTGGGGCATTTGAATTTGCCGAACGTTTGACAGACTTATTTCCTGGTGATTTAAACCATGCGTTTTTCACTAATTCAGGATCAGAATCCGCCGATACATCGCTCAAACTGGCCCGGGCCTATTTTAAGGCGCGTGGTAATCCTGAAAAAATAAAACTAATTGGCCGTGATAAAGGCTATCACGGTGTTAATTTTGGCGGCCTTTCTGTAGGGGGCATTCCTGCTGCACGAAAAGTTTTTGGTCCCTTTTTACCAGAGGTCGATCATCTTCCTCATACTCATAATGTGGAAGGTAATCTTTTCTCAAAAGGCCAACCAGAACACGGCGTGGAACTTGCAGATCGTTTGCTGGAAATTATTGAACTTCACGGTGCTGATACCATTGCCGCCGTCATAGTCGAGCCGATGGCAGGGTCCGCTGGTGTTGTTGTACCTCCAAAAGGATATTTAGAGCGCTTGCGCAAAATAACCAAAGACAATGATATTTTGCTTATTTTTGATGAAGTGATTACCGCCTTTGGCCGCATAGGTGATGTGTCAACCGCCACTCTCCTAAATATCCAACCCGATATGATTAATACGGCCAAAGGTCTCACCAACGGTGCCGTGCCTATGGGAGCCGTTTTGGTCAGTGATGAAATTCAAAGAACCATAGTTGATGGCCCACCCGATGTGATTGAGCTATTCCACGGTTATACCTATTCGGGCCATCCCCTTGCCTGCGCGGCGGGAATTGCCACCTTAGATGTTTATAAAGAAGAAAATTTATTTGAACGCGCCGCAGCCTTAAGTCCCTATTTTGAAAAAGCCGTTCATAGCCTTAAACGTCATAATATAGTGAGGGACATTCGAAATTTCGGTATGGTCGCCGCCATTGACCTTATCCCCAGAGAAGGGGCTCCATCAGTGCGCGCCTTTGATGCTTATCTTAAAGCTTTTGAGCAAGGGCTTCTGATCCGTACTACCGGCGATATCATTGCCTTATCACCGCCGCTTATCATTGAGGAAAAGCAAATTGATACCATCATCAATACATTAGATGATATTTTAACAACCCTATAAAAACGAAACTAAAGATGATCATAAAGCCGTGAAAGCTGTGCACCGCTTTCAAAAAATGCTTCTCTTATTTTATTGAAAGCGACAGCTTTGATCGGGCTTAAGGGTAAGGGTAAATCTTTTGATGAAATCTTTGCCAATAAATAATCCGCCATCAGCCGACCAAAGGCCGTGCCCGGGGCAATACCGCGACCACTAAAACCGCTTATACTATATAGCCCTTGTCCTAAATCGTGAATATTTGGGATATAATTTTGTGAACAAGCGAGACTTCCTGCCCATTTATAATGCCATGTTACGGGACCAACATTAGGAAACGTTTCTTTGACTATTTTATTTGCCCATGACTGTAATAATGGCGCGTCATTTTTAAATATATTACCGATCGTGCCAATAATCAGCCGCCCGCTGTCGTCTGTGCGAAAAGAACGCATAACCATACGTGTATCCCAAGTGCCGTTTTTAGCGGGAAGAAAATGCTTTAATTGCTCCTCACTCAAAGGGTTAGAGGCCATCTGGCAATAATGAAGCGGCGTATAAGAGGCTCTAATTTTGGGGAAAATATTGATTAAATAGGCATTGGTTGCCATTAATACTTGGCCCGCTATCAGAAACCCCTTTGGTGTTTTAATATGCCACTTTCCTCGTTTATACTTAACATTTAGGGCGGGCGAGTTTGTATAAATTTTAGCCCCTGCCTTTTGCGCGCTAATGCTTAAACCATGACAATATTCCAAAGGTTGAATAGTACCCGCGCGCATATCATGAAGAGCGCCCAAGTAATTTTCGGCGGCAGTTAATTTAAAAGTTTGCTCCCGATCAAGCATCATAACGCTGCCACCACGGGCATTTATTTGCCATGCTCTATCTTCTATGGCTTTCATTCCTGCGACATTATGAGCCAAGTGAAGTGTACCATTACGGTGGGATTGACACTCGATTTTATGCTGGTCAATAAGCTGATGCACGAGATCAGGGGCTGTTGATAAAAATTCATGCAGGCGGGTGCCATATTTCTTACCAATATCCCGCTCAATATCATCCGGATTACGCCATAAGCCAGCATTTGTTAGCCCCACATTGCGCCCTGAACCCCCAAAACCATTAAATTCTGCCTCAACAAGCGCCACATTTG